>JAZNWX010000140.1:0-2129 GCA_045593575.1 Eubacteriales bacterium
GGCGGGCTTCATGTCGTGCTGATACTGACCCACACCGATGGATTTGGGATCGATCTTAACCAATTCCGCAAGGGGATCCTGCAATCTTCTTGCTATAGAAACAGCACTTCTCTGCATAACGTCAAAATCGGGAAATTCATCTGCTGCGAGCTTTGATGCAGAGTAAATTGACGCACCTGCCTCGCTGATAACGATATACTTTGTATCGTATTCAACCTCTTTGAGAAGGTCGGCAATAAAGATTTCGCTTTCCTTTGAGGCAGTTCCGTTACCGATGGCAATAACGTCAACCTTGTGTGCACTGATCATACTCTTAACCACTCTCTTTGCCTCCTCAATTCTCTGACGGGGCTTTGTGGGATAAATTACACCGGTATCAATAACCTTGCCCACAGGGTCAACAACAGCGAGCTTGCATCCGTTCACATAACCGGGGTCAAAGCCAAGCACTACCTTACCCTTTATGGGTGATTGCATCAAAAGATGCTTGAGGTTATCTGAGAAGAGTGCGATCGCACCCTCACAAGCGGTATCAAAAAGGTCATTGTAAATCTCCCTTTCAACACTGGGAGCAATAAGACGGTCATAACCGTCAACAACAGCCATTTCAACGTATTTTGTTGCGGGGCTGCTGCCTGCCAAAACTACTTCATTATAAAGATAATTGAGTATAAGATCCTTATCGACTGTAATTCCAACCTTTAAGAAATCCTCTTTTTCGCCGCGGTGGATGGCAAGTACACGGTGGGAGGGCATTTTCTTAATTCCCTCGCTGTAATCGTAATACTGTGCGTAAACGGAGTCCTCCTCGGTCGTTGCTTTACTGGTAAGCAAGCCGAACTGATAAGTAAGACGGCGAATTTCCTTTCTGTATTCGGCATTATCAGAAATGCTTTCAGCGATAATATCGCACGCACCTGCGTATGCCTGTTCTCTGCTTTCAACGCCCCTTTCTTCGTCAATGTAGGTGTCTGCAATCTCGTCAAGAGATGGCTCATAAAAGGATCTCTGCTCAAGAATGAGAAGTGCCAGGGGCTCAAGTCCCTTTTCCTTAGCTACGGATGCTCTTGTCTTTCTGTGAGGACGGAATGGACGGTAAATATCGTCAATTTCAGTAATTGTTACAGCATTTTTAATCGCCTCTTCAATTTCGGGTGTGAGCTTGTCCTGTGCACGAATAAGCTCTATTACCTCTTCTCTTCTCTTTTCAATGTTGCGAAGATAGGTAAGACGTTCGTCAAATTTACGCAAAACCTCATCGTCAAGTGATCCTGTTACCTCTTTTCTGTAACGGGCAATAAAAGGGATTGTGTTACCCTCATCGATAAGTGCAGCTGTTTTTTCAACCTGTGTGAGTGTGATGTTCAGTTCCTTTGCAAGTGTTTCAAAAATGTTCATTTGTGCTCCTCTAATTTCTTTATTTCATTTTCTGTCAAAAATCTCCATTGTCCGCGTGCTATACTTTCATCCAGCACAAGGGGGCCAAAGGTTATTCTTTCGAGATATGTTATCTTGTTGTTTACCGATTCAAGCATTCGCTTTATCTGGTGATATTTGCCCTCGACGAGAGTGATGTAGCCCGATTTTCCATCGGCTTTAAGCTCAATCTCAGATGGCTTTGTAATATATCCGTCCTCAAGGGTTGCTCCCTTTTCGAGGTATCCGATTTCCTCATCCTTAAGAGGAAATTTACTTTCAAAATAATACTTTTTCTTAACGTGGTGCTTCGGGGAAAGCAGTCGGTGAGCAAGATCTCCGTCATCCGTCAGCATCACAAGTCCGAGCGTGTGCTTATCGAGTCGCCCACAGGGGAAAAGATTTAATTTCTGCAATTCCTCGGGGAGAAGGTCGATGACCGTTTTATCGCGTCCGTCCTCTGTTGCACTTACTACACCGTCGGGCTTATTCATTAAAATATATGTGTATTTTCGATATTCGATTTTTCGACCGCCGTAGACGATAACGTCTTTATCGGGGTCGATATGGATATCCGCTTTTTTTACAGGCACACCGTTGACTAAAATCAAACCCTGACGAGCCGCCTTTGAGCTTTCGGTGCGTGTGGCAATACCCATATTGCTTAAAAATTTGTCTATTCGCATTTTTAGGTTAATTCTCCTGCAATATTT
>JAZNWX010000141.1:0-3267 GCA_045593575.1 Eubacteriales bacterium
GAATAATGAAAGAAAAGGGAATAGAGGGCATTTTGCTCAGCTCAACACTCAATCAGCGTTACGTATCGACCTTCAATTACGATGACGGATACGTTGTTGTTTTGCAGGATAAAGCATTCCTTTTAACAGATTTCAGATTTATAGAGGCGGCAAATGCTCAGGTTAATCACGAGGATTTTGAGGTTGTAACACCCAATATCTCCCACCTTAAATACGTTGCTAAAATTGCTGAAGAAAACGGAATAAAAACTATGCTTGTTGAAGAGAGTGCGATCTCTCTTGAATATCTTCACCATTTCCGGAATGCAGCGGAGGGCAAGGTAGAATACAAGGGCGGAGCATCGGGAATCCTTACTCAGATGAGAATGGTAAAAACCGCAGCCGAGCTTGACAATATGGCAGAGGCACAAAGAATCACAGACGCAGCATTTTCGCACATTATCAGTGTTCTTCATCCCGATATGACAGAGATTGACGTAGCACTTGAAATTGAGTTCTTTATGCGTAAGAACGGTGCAGAAAGACTCTCCTTTGACACTATCGCGGTATCGGGAACAGCATCCTCAATGCCCCACGGTGTTCCGAGAAACGTTAAGCTTGAACGAGGATTTCTTACAATGGATTTCGGCTGTGTATATAATGGCTACTGCTCGGATATGACGAGAACGGTTGTGCTTGGCAAGGCAGACGATGAGGTTAAGAGAGTGTATAATACAGTGCTTGAGGCACAGACAAAATCACTCGAAGCGGCAGCAAACGGAGAACGCGGATGCTTCAGACTTGACCAGATCGCACGCGACATAATCAACAATGCAGGATATGTGGGAAGATTCGGACATTCTCTTGGCCACGGTGTTGGTATGTTTATTCACGAAAGTCCTCGCCTTGCAAGTGGAGTTAAACCCGAAGCAAAGCTTGAAACAGGTAATGTTGTAACCTTTGAGCCCGGCATTTACATTCCCGAAAAATACGGCTGCCGCATTGAAGATATGGCTGCAATTACTGATGACGGAATACGCAACTTTACAAAGAGCACAAAAGAACTTATTGAACTTTTCTAAGCTATGACTAAAAAGAATATAAGAATAAAGCTGACATCTTTGCGTGAGGCGACAAACGATCATTTTTTCGGTCAGATACTTGGCGACGAGCCCGATGAATTTGACGAATTTGAGGATGATATTCCCGAAGAGCAGGAGCCCGAGGGCCCGATTGAGATGTTTTCTGAGGGTGAGCTATACGTTACTGATGAGCGAGTGATAATTGCTTATGACGAAAGCGAGCTGACAGGAATGGAGGGCTCGCACACGCAGGTTCGTTTTGAACGCTCGCAGGCGGGACTTGTTACAATGATGAGAAGCGGTAACGTTAGCACCATACTCGTGTTTGAGGAGGGCAAAAGGCACATTTGCACCTATCAGACACCGTATATGCCGTTTGAAATTTGTGTTTACACAAAAGAAGTGAAGAATACTTTACTTACTAACGGTGTGATTGAGCTTGACTATATAGTTGAGATTCGCGGAGCCCAGGCAGAGAGAACGCAGTTCAAAATTGAGATATTTGAAGATGACGGTTATCCCGTATAAATCATAAAAATTACGCATAATATGACTCAAAAGGAGTTATATTATGCGTATTTTTGTTGTGATAGGCACTCGGCCGGAGGCGATAAAAATGCTCCCTTTGGCTATGGAGCTGAAAAAAAGCAAGCATTTTGACACTAAAATTTGCTTTAGCGGACAGCACAGGGAATTGGCAAGGAGTGTCTTTGAGGAATTTAACATAAAAGCCGATTTCGTTTTTGATGAGATAAAAAAGGGGCGTACACTTAAGGAAATGACGGTGCATTTTATTGAATGCTTTGATCGGCTGTTTGATAAGGAAAAGCCGGAGCTTGTGCTGGTACACGGAGATACGGCAACAGCATTTTGCGGTGCATTGGCGAGCTTTTACAGGGGAATAGATGTGGCACATATCGAGGCGGGCTTGCGTTCCTTTGACCGTCTTTCACCGTATCCTGAGGAGTTTATGAGGGTGGCTATTGATGCCTTGTCGGGCGTACATTTTGCCCCCACCGAATTATCGGCAGAGAATCTCAGGCGAGAGGGCAGAAAAAGTGTTTATACTGTGGGGAATACCGTAATCGATGCACTTGAATATTCACTTAAGAAAAAGTGCGATTTGCCTATATTAAGAGAAGTCGGAAAAAGAAAGCTTGTGCTGATAACCACGCATAGACGTGAAAATATTGGAAAAAGGATGAAATCATCATTGGCGGGAATAAGAGATATTTTAATTAAAAGAGAGGATTTTTTCGGGATAATTCCCGCACATCCGAACCCGGAGGTGCAAATTGCAGTCAGGGATGCTTTTGATGGAGTAAAGAACATAAAGATTTGCGAACCGTTTGGTGTGGTGGAGTTTCATCATCTGATGAAGCACGCGTATGCGATTTTCACGGATAGCGGAGGGATACAGGAGGAGTCGGCATATCTTGGCATCCCCGTATTTCTTTTGAGGGAGAATACAGAGAGGGCTGAATGTATAGCGAGTGGGAACGTGCGGCTTGTGGGATGTAACGGGGAGAGGATAAAGGAGGCATTTTTCGCGTTTTTGGATGACGGAAACTTGCAGAGCAGGATGAGAACGCCCAGCGTGATTTTTGGTGATGGACACGCAAGTGAAAGAATTGTAAATTGCCTGACCGAGTATTATGATTGATTAGCCGTTACTGATAAATCAAAGAATGAATGGTAAATTGAAGTTTATAGGGATGTTCGCACTCACTTTGTGCTGTTGTTTCGTCCACCTTTTCAAAGGTGGCGCTCCACGCGTAGTGGCGCCCGCCGCGTAGGCGAATCGGCATTTCTTTTGTTAGCTTTTCTTTGGGCCTCTAATGGCAAAGAAAAGCGGCTAAAGACCTTTGGTATCAAGATTTGTTAGACGCTTTTTTCTTTGGCATTATAGCCACAAAGAAAAAAGCTTTGCAAAAAAGAAATGGCGTTTTTTCGCTCAAGCCGCTGGGCTCCCGCTTTTGAAAAAGCGGGGCAAAACAATCATTTGGTTCGTGCGAACACACTGCCCGATAAATCAAAATTTGAACGTTGAATTGTGGTTGTCGGGATGTTTGTATCAATAAATGCCGTTAATTTACTTAATAAAATTACTTCCATAATAAACAAATTGTGGTAAAAAATGAATAAAAAGATACAAATTTACCAAAATAATATTTCAAAATTCACACAAATTCAACAAAAAATGAGG
>JAZNWX010000142.1:0-4444 GCA_045593575.1 Eubacteriales bacterium
TTTGCGGGGGAGTGTATATTATCGCTCGAGATTCTATCGGTCACCCAGCCGGACACGAAGTGTCATTCTGGAGCAAATCGCCACGAGATTCTATCACTCCGTTCCAGAATGACAAACGTGGCGATTTAGCGATAGAATCTCCGCTGGGTTCCCTCCAGAATGACAACGAGCGAGGGCAAAACACTCGCTTTGGTTTGTGCGAACATACCGACAAACCTCAATTTTCAAATGTCAAACACCACATAATAGTCCAAAAAGGCGGGAATTTTTATGCCCCCGCCTTGCTGTTTTCGGCAAATCAGATTGCCATTACCTCTTTTTCTTTCTTGGCTGAGCAAGCGTCAACCTCTTTAATGTAGTTATCTGTAAGATCCTGAACCTTCTTTTCTGCAAGCTTTACGTCGTCCTCTGTGAGATCGCCGTCCTTCTTGCCCTTCTTGATGGCATCGTTTGCATCACGACGGATGTTTCGGATGATAACCTTCGTTTCCTCGCCCATCTTCTGAATCTGCTTCTTGAGTTCCTTACGTCTTTCCTCTGTTACCTGGGGGAACACAAGACGGATCATCTTACCGTCATTGGAGGGGTTGATGCCGATGTCACTCATAAGAATTGCCTTCTCAATCGCCTTGAGAGTGGATGCGTCATAGGGAGTGATTGTAAGTGTTCTTGAGTCAGCCATTCTGATGTCAGCCATTGTGTTGACGGGAGTGGGTGAGCCATAGTACTCAAAGGTCACTCTGTTAAGCACGCCTGCGTTTGCCTGTCCTGCACGGATGGACTGAAGGTTGTAGTCATATGCCGCAATAGTTTTCTTCATCTTTTCTTCAAAATCTTTAATGTTGAATGCCATAAATTTTACCTCTTTTCTATTATTTCCAATTTTTATCTGTGTAATTCAGTTCCCATCTTTTCGCCCATTATTACGCGATAGATGTTGTCGGGATCGCTGAGTGCAAACGCATAACATCTGATGTCGTTTTCCATACAGAACGCACTTGCGGGAATGTCAAGGGCTTTAAGCTCATTGTCGAGTATCTCACGGTAGGTGATCTCGTCATATCTTCTGGCTGTGGGATCAACGTTGGGATCGGCTGTGTAAATTCCGTCAACGTTCTTTGCCATAAGGATAACGTCAGCTCCTATCTCTGCTGCGTGAATTGCCGCCGCTGTGTCGGTTGAGAAGAAAGGCATTCCCGTTCCCCCACCGATGATTACGACCTCACCCTCGTCAAGATGACGTCTTGCATCTCTTATGCGATAGGGATCGGCAAAGGAATTGACCTCCATCACCATCATCGCACGTGACTTGAGCCCCACACCGTTGAACGTTTCTTCAAGAGCGAGAGAGTTGATTGCTGTTGCAAGCATACCCATCTGATCTGCACGTGCTCTGTCCATCTTGCCACTCTGTCTGCCTCGCCAGATATTGCCTGCACCAACAACTACTGCGATTTGCACTCCCTGTGCCACACAGCGCTTAAGCACATTGGCAATCTGCTCGATGTACTCAAAATTGAGAATACCGTCAGCGCCCTTGGCAAGTGCCTCGCCCGAGAGCTTGAGCAGAACTCTCTTATATTTTGGAGTTAAGTTTTCCATTGCTTTTTCCTCCGTAAAGATAAAATTTGTTATTTTTTGCGAATAAACACACTTCATTACTCTATATAATACTATTTTTTTCCCGATTTGTAAAGAGTTTTTTTATATTTTTTATAAAAATAATATATTATAGACCGTTTTTCAAAAATATTATCTCCGTTTTGGCACCTTTTGGCACCTTTTGGCACCCTTTGGCACCTTTTTTTGATGTAGAATTCAATCAACGAACGTTCGAAATCAAATTTCAAATTTAAGGAAGGTGAAAAATGAACAAAGACGCAAAAGCAAAAGTACGCGAGCCGTTCTTTATCGTGCCGTCAAGGGTGTTTGATCTTGAGCTTACCCCCTATGAAATATCGGTTCTCTTCTATCTGATGATGCGGGCAGATAACGAAAAGCACACCTGTTTTCCGAGTGTGAACGCAATTGCCGAGGGCTGCAGAATGAGTGAGAGAAAGGCAAGGGAGGTTTTGCATACTCTTGAAGAAAAAGAAGTAATCAGAATAGATGCAAAATATGCCCCCACAAAAAAGAATTTCAACCGACAAACAGCAAATCACTATACATTAAACGTGTACGGCATACCCTCGGCACAGAAAACAGTCCCCCACGGCACCTCAAACACTCCTCCGCGGCAGGAAATGCACATACCCCCTGCACCGCCTGCAGAGGAAATAAATAAAACTATACCCAATATAACTACATCAGATATATCTATAACCACCGAACCAAAGAGCGAGGCGGTGGCTAAGGAAGAAGAAAAAGATACGTTTTCTTTTTTGAAAATTAAGGATGAATGTCTTGACATCCTGAAGAACGGACGGGGATTTTCGGACGAAAACATCAGTATTCTTGAGAGAGCTCTGCAGTACCTCTGGTTTTCGGAGAGTGCCGGGTATGAGGGCAAAAGGTACACTCAGAGAGAGCTGCGTCAGCTGATGTGCGAGAGGACTAACCCCGATATTCTTGAAGCATCCGTGAGGTTTTTGGAGGGCTCACGGAGTACGGTTCACTCGCCCGTACCGTACCTTGGAAAATGCATTCTGGGATGCCTTATCAACGGAGTTTTTGAGTATAAACAACCCGATGCGTGCCAAAGCCCGACTCAACAAACGGATGACGGGAAAACCTTTGATCTGGACGACTTTTTCGCCCTCGCCCTGAAAAGAACGTACGGAGATATGTGACAAATGAAGTATGGGACATAAGCTTTGATTTATCTATGAGTCATTCGCACTCACCTTATGGCTACACAACAAATTGGTTAAGGTTTTTCGGGGCTGCAGGGGGCGTTTTTTCGTGCGAACACTCGACAAGCTCAACACTTTTTTCACGCAAAAACGGCAGGTTTCCCTGCCGTTTTTACTGTATTTATATAATAGTATTGTCCAATTATTTAGACATTGTATCAACGATTTCCTCTGCTTTTTTCAAAGCTTCGTCAATCTTAGTTGCGTCAACACCGCCCGCCATCGCAGAGTCGGGACGTCCGCCGCCCTTACCGCCTGTTACTGCCGCTACGGCACCAACGAGCTTACCTGCGTGGATTCCGTTTGCAACTGCATCCTTACCTGCAACCGCGATGAAGTTGAGCTTTCCGTGTGCGTTCACAGCAAGCACTGCAACTGTGTCAGAATACTCTGCCTTAATCTTATCACCAAGTGTTCTCGCACTGTCAACGTCCATACCCTCGGCACTCCACGCGATGAGCTTAACTGACTTGATCTGCTTTGCAGAGCTTAAAACTCCGTCGAGCTTGGATGCCGCAATCTTATTATTGAGCACCTCGATCTCCTTCTTGAGTGACGCAATCTCACCCATTACCGCATTTGCTCTCTTTGCAAGGTCATTCGCATTGGGAACCTTAAGCTCAGCGGCTGTCTGTCCGATAAGTGCCTCATTCTTTGCAATAAGCTCAAGTACTCCAAGTCCCGTTACCGCCTCGATTCTGCGTACGCCCGCAGCAACCGATGACTCAGAAACGATCTTGAAAAGTCCGATTTTGCCCGTATTATCGCAGTGAGTACCGCCGCAAAGCTCGGTTGAGAAGCTGCCCATCTTAACAACGCGAACAGTCTTACCGTACTTCTCACCAAAGAGTGCCATAGCACCCTCTTTTCTTGCACTCTCAATGTCCATTTCTCTTGTCACGATCTCGTTAGCGGCAAGAATATGAGCATTAACAAGTCCTTCAACCTGCTTAAGCTCACTCTCGGTGAGAGCCACAAAATGCGTAAAGTCGAATCGGCAAACGTTCTCGTCAACGTAGGAGCCCGCCTGCTCAACGTGAGTGCCGAGCACCGTTCTGAGAGCTGCCTGAAGCAAGTGAGCCGCAGAGTGATTTCTCTTGATGGAATCGCGGCGGGAGTCGAGAATATCGGCAGTAACCGCTTCGCCAACGCTGAGAGTTCCGTTTGCAACTGTGCAAAGGTGAATATAAACACCGTCGGTTTTCTTTGTATCGTAAACTGTGATAAGTGCGTTATTATTATAGATTGTACCGCAGTCGCCCACCTGACCGCCACCCTCTCCGTAGAAAGGAGTTCTGTCAAGAACAACCGTGCAATCGCCCTCGTTCACAGAGTCAACGCTCTCGTCGTTAACGAGGATCGCAACAACCTTCGCCTCGCTTCTGTAATCGCTGTAGCCCGTAAATTCGGTCTTGGGAAGGTCTGCAAGAAGATTCTTTGAATTATCCGACCAGCCGCTGATATTGGCTCTTGCCTCTCTTGCTCTTGTTCTCTGGTCGAGCATAAGCTTCTTAAATGCTTCTTCATCGATCTTGAGGTGATTTTCCTCAGCGATCTCACGCGTCAGATCGATCGGGAATCCAAACGTATCA
>JAZNWX010000143.1:0-2281 GCA_045593575.1 Eubacteriales bacterium
CCTATTACCACGCAAACGTTAAGCCGAAGCCCAAAACCGAGGGCAAAAAGGGTTACGTTTGTAAGATATGCGGATACGTTTATGAGGGAGAAAATCTCCCCGAGGATTTCATCTGTCCCCTCTGCAAGCACCCCGCAAGTGATTTTGAGCCCATTAAATAACAAAAAAAAGAGCTTTTTCTGCTATCCTTAGCGGAGAAATCGTGCCGGCATATAAGCGGAAGGCGTTTTGCCTTCCGCTTTTCGCTTTGCTTTAGACTATTTCTGCTTGTTCTGCTTCAAGAAGCTCTTCTTTGAAGTTCATCGTAATAAAATCCGTATCGGCGTGTGGTTGGAATGTGAAGTGGATTATAATCGGTTGCCGTCTTTATCAAAAATCTTTTTTAATGCTCTTTCGGTAGAAAAAATCGGGGCAATCAAAAGGATTAAATCAATCACCATAACAACCATACCGACAGTGCCGATGATGTCCTCTCCCTTTCCGATTACAAACAGCATCGGAATAACGGAAATCGGAATCAGCAACAATAGGTTGCACCTCCTGTCAGCACAACAACATACCACAGAAGAGAGAGGAAGTCCAGCACTTTTTCGAAAATAAAAACGGGCTTTTTTCACGGCCGTACTCTTTGATTACTGCGATGCAAATATTGATTAGCGAAGGCATAAAGAAAAATCCATCACAGACTCTCGTCCATGATGGATTTTTCTCGTCCTATTCGGTTTTTGGTTATTTCTCCGTTAAGACGGGCAGGCTTTTGCCCTCTTTTTTTATTTATTTTTCATCACAGCCAGTGCACACCAGCCGTTATCGTCAATTCGCTCGATTACCTTAAGTGCGTATTCGTTAAGCTTTGCAATAACGTCGTCAGCTCTCTCTTTAATAATACCCGAGCAAAGAAGAACGCAATCATCCTTCATAAATCTGCCAATATCGGGTGTCATTCTGATAATAATGTCAGCAACTATGTTTGCACAGATAAGATCATATTTTCCACCTTCAAGGTCAACTTGCTTAAGAAGGTCTGAAACCTCACAGGTGATGTTCTCCTGACCGCTTTCGGCTATGTTTTCATTGGCAACCTTAACTGCAATCGGATCAATATCGTATGCCTTGCACTCACCTGCACCGAGCTTTGAGGCACAAATTGCAAGAATTCCGCTGCCACAACCGACGTCGAGCATTCTTATGCCCTCTTTTGTGTACTTTTCAAGGAGCTCGATAACAAGTCGCGTTGTTTCGTGTGAGCCGGTACCAAATGCCATACCCGGATCCATTTTCACAACGATCTCGCCCTCCTTGGCTTCGTATTCCTCCCACATAGGAACGATTACTGTTCTCTTTCCTATATGCAAGGTGGTGTAATACTTTTTCCAGGAGTTTGCCCAGTCCTCTTCATTCACACCAACAATCTCGATTTTAGGCTCTATACCCTCGCCTTCAAGTCGCTCGCGAATGAACGAAATTGCCATATTATAATTCTGCTCTGCGGGCAAAAACAGTGAAACGGATGCCACGGTCTTGTCCGCATTAAGTATGCTCTCATCAATAAGGTCACCGTAGCAGGTCTTAAGGTCAATGTCGGAATAGTCCTCAACCATAAGATTATTGTCAAGAACGCTCATTACCGCCATCGCAGTATCGAGCTTTTCAAGTTTTACAGTTACCTTTATTTGCGTCCAATCCTTTATTTCGGTAGTTTCACCGCAGATGTAATCGGGATCTGTCATAATATTCTCCCCTCTTATTTTTTCTTAAAGAAGCTCGTTTTCTTTTTATAATTACTCTCACCGCAAGAGTCGGCAAAGGCACGCATATGATCCTTTTGTCTGCTTGAAAGTCCTCTCGGAATTTCAACCACAGCAGTAAATATCAAATCTCCCCTGCGGGACGGAGAATTGAGATTCTGAATTCCCTTGCCCTTGAGTGTGAACTGTGTTCCCGGCTGAGTACCCTCAGGAATTTCGTATTTCATATCGCCCTCAAGCGTGTGAATAGTGATTTCAGCACCGAGAGTTGCCTCCGCAACCGTAATCGGCACGTCGCAATAAATATTATATCTCTCACGTCTGAATTCCTTATGTGGCTTAACTGCCACTGTGATGATAAGATCACCCGCGGGGCCACCGTTTCTTCCATCAGAGCCCTGTCCGCGAAGTGCAATTCTCTCACCGTTGTCAATTCCTGCAGGAATGTCGACAGAAAGTGTTTTCATAATACGTACGTAGCCGGTTCCGCTACAGTTGGAACAAGGATTTTTGATAATTTTACCCGTTCCGTG
>JAZNWX010000144.1:0-4716 GCA_045593575.1 Eubacteriales bacterium
GGCTCCCGCTTTTGAAAAAGCGGGGCAAAACAATCATTTGGTGCGTGCGAACATCCCGACAAACCCCAATTTATCATTTATAAACGCCAATTTCAGTATATGAAAATATATTTTTTAAGTTCAAAGAAAAAATTTGAAAAATGACTTGCAAAATTAAATAAAATTTGTTATAATACTATAGTATGTTATATAAGTAAATTGAAAAGGCCACGAAATAAGGCCATACCAGCCGGGGAATTAGCGGAGCCCTGTACCTGAAATCCGCTACAGCAGGGGTTCATTCCTTTCTTGAGGGCTGAGCTTTTATGGTCTGTGTCGTATTCTGCTGTGTTGAGAAGTGGGTCTTGCGCAATCGGAAATTGTGAAATGTGTCAGGTGGGGAACCAAGCAGCACTAAGCAGTCTCTCCGGTGTGCCGCGAGGGTGCCTGCTTTGAGCAGTAGGTATGTACGTCGCATAGGAGCGATGTTCGATTTTAAGGTGTATGGTCTTATTTCGGGGCCTTTTATTTTAACTTGGGAGCTATCCCATAACAAAACAGTTTTAAGGAGGTAAATTATGCATCAAGCGTTATACAGAAAGTGGCGTCCCAAAAGCTTTTCGGATGTTTGCGGACAGGATCATATTACCTCTATTTTACGTCAGGAAGCAACTGAGGGTAAATTTAATCACGCATATCTTTTCTGCGGCTCGCGTGGAACGGGTAAGACAACCTGTGCTAAAATTCTGTCAAAGGTTGTCAACTGCGAAAACGTGATTGACGGTAACCCCTGCGGAGTGTGTCCGTCGTGCTTGGCTATCGAGAATGGCTCCACTACCGACGTGCTTGAAATGGACGCAGCATCTAACAACGGTGTTGATAATATCCGTGATATTCGTGATGAGGTCATTTATTCGCCCTCGTTTTTGAAATACAGAGTTTACATTGTTGACGAGGTACATATGCTCTCGAACAGTGCGTTTAACGCACTGCTGAAAACTCTTGAGGAGCCGCCGTCACACGCAATATTCATTCTCGCAACAACCGAGCTTCATAAGCTCCCCGCAACTATTGTTTCAAGATGTCAAAGATTTGAATTCAGAAGAATTGCAACCGATATTCTCACCTCCCGCATAAAGTTTATTGCCGAGCAGGAGGGAATTGCAATTGAGGATGACGCAGCCCGTCTTATCGCACGTTATTCGCAGGGCGGTATGCGTGACAGCATCAGCTTACTTGAGCTTTGTGCATCAAGCGGAGCAAGGATCGATATTTCGGTTGTGAATGAAACCATAGGATCTGCGGGACGCGAAAGAATGATGGCTGTTGCCAATGCGATCGCCGAAAAAAATTACGAATTTTTATTTAAAGAAGTGGATGAGGTTGTTACCTCGTCAAAGGATATATCGGTTTTCTGGCAGGATCTTATATCACTTTATCGCGATTTGCTGGTTGTAAAGACCGTGCGTGACAGTGCGAAATATCTTGACCTTACCGATTTTGAACTGAGATGCCTTGTCAAGCTTTCGGGTAAATTCTCACGCGAGATGCTGATTTATCATTGCAGAATGCTTGAGGACGCACTCTCCGATATGCAGGCAAGTGGCTCGGTTAAAAGGATCATCGCAGAGCTTTGCTTTGTTAAAATGTGCGACGAATCCTTAAGCACGTCAAGTGAATCACTCCTGCTCAGAATTTCAAATCTTGAGGCACGCCTTGCGTCAGGGGATTTTGTTAAAACCAAGACCGAGGATGCTCCAAAGGAAGAAAAGCCCAAGAAAAATGAAAAGGCAGAGGCAAAGGAGGAGGCTCAGCAAGAGATCGTGTTTGCCGACGAGCCAAAGAAAACCGTAAAGCAGGTGGCACCTTCACCCGATGCCAAGAGTATCAAACCGCTTAAGGAGTGGAGCGAGGCGGTGCAGTCCATTTTGCCAATCGATAAAGGTGCTTACGCGTTCTTAAAGAAAACACGAGCATATCTCGGCTCGGATGAGAAAATCCACGTTCTGAATTCGGGATTTGGACTTTTTGCAATGGACAGACCGAACATCAAGAACACACTGGCGGCATCTCTTTCCAAGTATCTGAACAAGATTCTTAGCGAGAGTGACATTGTTTTTGAAGAGGATAACGGCAAGGTCAAGCTTGAGGATGATCTCTCTGACCTTGATGCGTTTGATGAATTTTAAATTTAGTTAATAATTGAAAGGAAATATAAAAATGAAAGCAAGAATACCAAACGGAATGGGTGGCGGCCCCTCAAATCTCAACGCGATGATCAAGCAGGCACAGAAAATGCAGGAGGATATGGCTGCAAAACAGGAGGAGCTTGATGCAAGAGAATATGATATTTCTGCAGGCGGCGGTGTTGTGGGAGTTAAAATTAACGGTAAGAGAGAAATTCTCTCTATCGACATCAAGCCCGAGATAGTTGATCCCGACGATATTGAAACGCTTTCTGATATTCTTGTTGCTGCAATTAATGAGGCGATTAAGAGAGTTAACGAAACTAACGAAAGAGAAATGGGTGCCATCACAGGACAGATGAGCATGCCCGGAATGTTCTGATATGGCAGAACAGATTGAAGCATTACAAAAGCTCTCAGAGCAGTTTGCACGTCTGCCCGGAATAGGCAGAAAGAGTGCGATGAGATTGGCTTTTTCAATTCTTGAATTGAGTGACGAGGAAGCGGAGAGCTTTGCAAAAACGATACTTGATGCAAAAGAAAAGGTGCATCTTTGTCCCGTTTGTCAATCCTTGACTGACAAAGAAATTTGCTCGGTTTGTAACGACCTTGACAGGGATAAAAGCACTATTATGGTGCTTGAGGATACAAAGGCGGTGCTTTCAATGGAGAAAGTGCGTGAATATAGAGGACTTTATCACGTGCTGCACGGAGTTATCTCTCCTATGAACGGAGTAACACCCGACAAGCTCAAGATCAAGGAGCTTCTTGCACGACTTGCGGATGAAACGGTTAAAGAGATAATTATTGCCACCAACCCCACGGTTGAGGGAGAGGCAACTGCGATGTATCTTTCAAGATTACTCAAACCCTTTGAAATCAAGATTACTCGTCTGGCTTACGGAATACCCGTGGGCAGCGATCTCGAATATGCTGATGAGGTAACACTCTACCGTGCGATCGAGGGCAGAAGGGATATTTAATATGAGAAAAAGCATCATTCGATTTTGAATGATGCTTTTTATTATTTAAAGAAAATTCTGCGTGATAGGAGCTGTAAGCGAAGCTGACTGAGGGATTGTTGAGTGAAAAAGGGAAAAAGGGAAAAAGGGGAAAATGAAAGGATTTACAAGATAATCGTTTGAATGTTTTCGGGAATTATTTGATACATTTTTTTGCCGAACGTGAATATAATTAACTGAAGGCGGTGTAATATGAGATACAATACAAAAGCTGAGAAGGACGGTGAAAAGGATTGGGGAACGGCAATCCTTTTTCTGTGTGTGACGGTCTTTTTTCTGTGCTTTGCATTGAGCGAGGCGGGAGGGGACTGTTCGCTTCCCGAATGGATGCTTGAAACGTACAAAAAGCTCCCGAAATAATCGGGAGCTTTATTTTTATTTTGTTATAAATTTCAAATAAGCATTGATGAAACCGTCAATATCGCCGTCCATAACTGCCTGGATATTTCCGTTTTCGTGACCTGTTCTTGTATCCTTGGCAAGAGTATAGGGCATAAATACGTACGAGCGAATTTGTGAACCCCACTCAATATTTGCCTTGTTGCCCTGAATATCCTCAACTCTTTCAAGATTTTCTCTGATCTTGATTTCAAGGAGCTTGGATTTAAGCATCTTCATCGCAGTTTCCTTGTTCTGAAGCTGGCTTCTCTCTGTCTGACAGCCGACAACGATACCTGTGGGCTTGTGCAAAATACGAATCGCGGAGTCCGTCTTATTGGTGTGCTGGCCGCCCGCACCGCTTGAACGGTGAGCAGTAACCTCAATGTCCTCGGGGCGAATTTCTATTGTATTGTCATCTTCAAATTCGGGCATAACCTCGATTGAAGCAAAGGACGTCTGACGTCTGCCGTTGGCATCGAACGGAGAAACGCGAACAAGACGGTGAACACCGTTCTCACTCTTAAGATAACCGTATGCGTTCATACCTTCAACCATAATTGTCGCACTCTTAATGCCTGCGGCATCACCGTCGAGCCAGTCGAGGAGCTTAACCGTATAATCGTGCTGTTCAGCCCAACGGGTAATCATTCTATAGAGCATCTGTGCCCAATCCTGTGCCTCCGTTCCGCCGGCACCCGGATGGAAGGAAACAATTGCATTGTTTCTGTCATACTGACCTGAAAGAAGAATTTCGATTCTCATTCTTTCTTCTTCCTTTTCAACATATTCAAGCTCTGCCTTTACCTCCTCGGCATAGCTCTCCTCGTTTTCTTCAATTGCCATATCGGCAAGAGCAATTGCGTCCTCAAGACGCTGTGCAAGACCGTTAAACTCGTCAAGCTTTTTCTTGCCTTGCTTGATTGACTGCAAAATTTTGGATGAGTTGGTCTGATCACTCCAGAAATCGGGGTCGAGAGTTTTTTCCTCCATCTCGTTGACCTGTTTTGTAAGCTCAGAGATGCGAAGAGCATCGTGAAGCTCTTCAATATCCTTTCTCATTCCTATTAATTTATATTTGTATTCTTCAAGTTCGATAATCATTATTCTACTCCAATCACAAATTAATCCATTTTATATATTACCATATT
>JAZNWX010000145.1:0-13502 GCA_045593575.1 Eubacteriales bacterium
TGAATCTTGAAACAGGTGAAATATATGCAGAATATACGACCGATGGCGGTCACTTAACATCCGCAGGATACGAGGTGCTTACAAATACGATAACTCCCGTACTCGAAAAACTATTAGGCAGATAACTGCACTTAACAGCAATAGGAAGGTATAGAAATATTATGGTAGAAATTTTAATTACAATACTCGTGTGCTTTATCGCGGGCGCCGGAGCAGGTATTGGAACGGGTTTTGCAGGCATGAGCGCTGCCGCTGTAATAGGACCAATGCTCACAACGTTTTTGGGTCTTCCCGCTTATGATGCGGTGGGGATAGGGCTCATCAGTGATGTTTTGGCTAGCCTTGTCAGCGCATATACCTATAAGAAAAGCGGAAACTTGGACGTTAAAAATAGTTTGCCGTTGCTCGTAAGCGTGCTTATCGTAACGATGATAGGAAGCTTTGCGGCAAGTTTTTTGCCCGAGCAAGCTATGAGCGGAACGATGCAGATAGCATTAATTATTATCGGCTTGCGTTTCCTTTTGAAGCCCGTCAATAAAACGAGAGAGCACTTGGAAGAAAGCTCTCCGAAAAGCAGGTTGATTAAGGCAATCGTAGGCGGTATATTTGTTGGATTTATATGCGGTTTTGCGGGCGCAGGCGGCGGCATGATGCTGTTGCTTGTTTTAACTTCGTTCCTTGGCTATCCTATGCATTTGGCGGTTGGTACAAGCGTCTTTATTATGGCGTTTACAGCGCTCACGGGTGGTATCAGCCATTTTATAATCGGGGGTGTACCCGATATTCTTTGCCTTGTGCTGTGTGTGGTATTTACTTTGCTTTGGGCTAGGATTGCGTCAAAAATCGCCAACAAAGCGAACGCAAAAACTTTAAATCGTGTGGTCGGTGTCGTTATGATCGCGACAAGCATCGTGATTTTGACGGTTAATTATCTTCTGTAAAAGAAAAGAAAGGTTTGACGGAAATTACAAAGCTAACGGATAGATGATAAAAATATAACGAGTAGTTTCAAATACTAATATAATGCGGATTGCTTTTATAATAAAAAAATAAAAGGAAAAATGAAGATATGAAAAAAATCGGTTTTGTATTGGTGCTCGTGCTTATACTCACTTTACTTTGCAGTTGTGGTGGATATGTCAAGAGTTATGCTGCGACCATGTTGATCACTTCCTGTCTGGGTAATAAAGCAAGCATGGAATTTGCTACCTTTAATGGAACGTATAATTTCAAATTAAGGAGCGATGGTGTGTCGGATCATACACTTGATTTTGAAGCAAGTCTTGTTGAAGGTGAGATGAATGTTTATATCGGAGTTGACGGTGAAAAAGAATTACTCCGTACCGTTAAGGGCGGGGAATCTTATGATGAAACGATTGTACTTGATGATAAATATGATAATGAAAAAACAATCTACGTTATTCTTGAATCGACGGGCAAGTGCGTAGACGGTGATTTTGAGTTTGTGTACAATTGATTTCAGCAAATCGTAAAAATTCAATTTAATAAAATAAAATGGGCGCAAGACCTTTCACCAAAATGCACCCATAGTTCTAAATTTTACACCCATATTAAAATGGTATCAAAACTTTGGATTACTCACAAAAAGAGGGGCTTGTCCCCTCTTTTGATTTTGCCTGACAATAATACCTTTAACCCTTATTATTTGCGACGGCAAACATTCTTTTGCTTCTCCCCAAAAACGACCTCGTTTGAGGTCGTTTTTATTTATCTGAAAATTGCTTATATCCATTTTTCTTAAGACGGTACAGGAAGAATCCAAGAATACTCATTGAAGTGATCGCAATACAAATATTGCTTATTCCCATTGAAATTCCCGCCGCCTCTGCTCCGATTTCAGGGTGGAAACTCTGCAAATACCACAAAACAGGTATTCTGAAAACAAAAACTCTGCTGATATTCAGTATCATTGTCAGCTTTGTTTGCCCAAATCCGTAAAGCACACCGAGAACCGCAGAATTGACCGCAAGAGCCAAAATCGATAACGAATCGTATCGGTTTATGCTCTTGATAAGTGCCAAAAACATTTCGGCATCAGCCGCTGCCGAATTTTGATTATACAGACTGATTATCGCATCCCGGCAAATAAATCGCACAAGAATATACCCTATTATACCCAGTGATGTTGACATAACAAATGCATATTTGAACGTTTTTATCGCACGCTTTGGATTATTTGCTCCAAGATTCTGGCTGATAATCGTTGAACTTCCCTCCTCAAACGAGTTTATAGGGGTTGTGACCATTCCGTTGATATTATTTGATACGCCGAGTGCCCCAACAACAAGAGGGCCGTATCCCTCGCACATCGCATTGACACTTACCTTGCCAAAAGAAAAGATAAATTTTCCAAAGAAAATGGGAAGTGAAATAGACAGAATCTTGCGGCATTCGTTCCATTTGAGTTTGAATTCCTTAAGATTGATAACAAAAACGTTATCCCTTTTCAACATCATTGAAAGAAGGATGCAAAACATCACTACCTGACCGATAAGTGTTGAAATTGCCACCCAGACAATATCGCGAAAACCGATTACCCAAATAAAGATGATCGAGAGTGACAGCTTGATTATCATTGCCAGAATATTTAACCAGAACATTATTTTGGTATTTCCCTTCGCCTTTTGCATAGCCATAAATACGTTGTTATAGAAAACAAAGGCGAGGTTTATTATCTGCACAATAAAATATCCCGTTCCGATAGCGATATGCTCCTTAGGAATATTTGACAAGCTCATTATGGGTAATGCGAACGGAATGCATATACCGAGCAGAAGTGCAATAATCACATTTGAAAGCGATATGGTCTGATTTGAGCAAAACCTTGCCCTATCCATATCTCCCGCACCAAAGTGACGGGCTACTAAAATTCCACCGCCTGCCGCAAGTCCTGCCCCGAGCGACGAAAGAAGATGCTGTAGCTGTGAAAGTGACGCGACCGCACTTACACTTGTGGGATTTATCTTGGCAACTACCACGGCATCGATAATTGCATAAAACGAGTTGAATAAATTATATAGAAATATCGGTGCACAAATGCTTATGATAGTCAACCACAGGTTTCCGTTCAAAATCCTGTCCCTGCGTTTTATATCCTTTGCACTTACCATCATTTCACCGCCAAGCCAAAAAGAAGATCTCTCATCTGTTCGTGTGTTTCAACCTTGTAATCAGGCACAATATCAAGCTCGGGATATTTTCCCGACTGCTCGGTTTCAATATACACGGTTTTAAGTCCTGCACCGCTTGCCCCAAGGACATCGTCGTGCAGATCGTTTCCAACGTAGAAGCATTCGCACGCATCAAGTGAAAACTTATTGAACGCGATGCTGAAAATCTCAGTATCGGGCTTTTTCACTCCCGCATCGCTCGAGATTAAGATTCCGTCAAAAAGAGGTGTCAAGCCAAGCTCGTCAAGCTCATCAGCAGTAAAGCACGCCTGTGCGTTGGATACAAGATATATGCCTGCTCCCCTTTCCTTGAGTCCTTTGAGAATTTCAATCACGCAAGGAAAAAGACGGAGCTTTTGCCTTGACAAAAGGCGGAATTCCCTTGCTACCTCGCCAGCCTTTGATTTATCTGCACCTCGGTTATTCAACATTTCCTCAAACACGTGCAAAAGATCAAATTCAACGAATTTGTGGGCTCTTTCATCAGAAAGTCTTTTGCAAATTGCGTGATATTCGTCCTTTACCTTTTGAGTATCACTCTCGCCAAGGAGCCACGAAAAACCAAACCAAAGTGATTGCATCTCCTCATCGGTTTTTATATCGGCTAACGTGCCGTAAAGATCAAACAAAAAATTCATATATTCTCCTTACCAGATAAACGGTATCATTCTGAATTTAACTTTATTTTTGTACTCATCATATCCGTCAAGTTCTCGGGAGAGAACCTCTTCCTCATTTCTGATGCGTGCAGCAATAATGATGGGATATGCACAAAAAATAACAAATGAAACAAGCGAACCAAGAACAAGCGGCATTGACATAAAGAGCAGAATCGTTGCAAAATACATTGGATGACGCACGATTCCGTAAAGTCCTGTGGAGATGACCTTTTGCCCCTCCACCACCTTGACGGTTCTTGAAAGATAAGCATTCTCACGCAAGACCTCAGCATAAAGAAGGTATGCGATAATAAAAACTACCGATGCCGCAATGTTTACTGCAAAAGGAAGCTTTATCCAACCGAAACGGAAGTCAAGTCCTGCCACAACAAAGCCAATAACGAACATAAGTCCGCTGAGCTTGACTACTATGCTTTGTTCTCTTTCCTTTTCCTTCGCCTCGAGGCGACTTGCAAGGAGCGATGGGGATTTTATCATCATTACGATTCATGCAAAAAACATCGGGATAAAAAGTATTCCCATAAGAATCCAGCCGCCAAGAAAAGCAAATGTACCCGCGGGTAAGAAAACCAGCATTCCGACAAGCAAAACTCCTGCGACAAATTTAATAATTGCTTCAAAAAATAATTTTACAGTCATAATATCTTTTTCAGCTCCTCTGTTTTAACTATTCTGTATGAGGGTCTCTCTCCCTCCCTGTATTTCGCACTGTGATGAACAGGGTGTATTCCCGCACTCTTATATTCATCAATAAAGCCGTGCCACTCCTCTACATCAAAATCCGACATTTGAGAAGCCATTATTCTTTCTGTTTCATCAAGATATGATAAAAATATTTCTTTTGCGTTGGCATTTATTCGTGCAGAAATTCTGAATATTTCAAAAAGCAGATCAACGGAATAGCCCTCCCTCTTCCACGCACCGAGATTGACACGGACAACATCGGGTGAAATCTCTTCAAAAATCGGCTCGTCTGTAATCGGAACCGACTCAAATTCAGCACGAAGATAGGTATGTGCCTTCTCGGGATCGGACAAAATATGCTCGGCACCGAATGCAGCCTGATAGCAGAGCTTAATCACATCCTGATATTGCATTGACGGATGCATCTCTATTTGCTTTGTAAAACAGCAGCCAAAATCCATATTGCCCCTCCCCTATTATTAATTATTTCAATTTTATCACCTATAGGTGCCCTTGTCAATAGCTGTGATTTAAATTTTGATTTGTACAGCGTAAGTGCTGAAACAAGAAATCAATTCATCAAATAATCATATAATTGAAAAAACTATTGAAACACAAATGAATCTATGGTAGAATAAAAACAGCTACTTATCCAACCTATAGAATATAAAGGGGTACAAAATGAATATCAAGTCAAAAAAAGTGTTATTGGTTGCTATGTTTTTAATCCTTGCAAGCATTATGGGAATAGTCCTCGCAATCGATATGAGCCGGCAAGACAACCAAACAACCATAGATCCTCACACGCAGGAGTGCGAGGAGAAATACGCACAGGCAATACAGCTTATCGGTGAGTGCAAGTATCAGGAAGCTTATGAAATTCTCGTATCACTTGGGGACTTTAAGGACGCCGCTGCTCAGCTTGATTCCTTCCGTTACGTAATGGTAAAATCCAAGCGTGCTAACGGTATGCCTCCCGCCTTGCCCTATAAAGAAGTAATTTTAAATGAATACGGACTCCCGTCAGTAATTAAGATATTTGACTCAGGATACGTTAATGGCAAAATGGATACGAATGAGTATGCCTATGACATAAACGGCAACCTGATAAAAGAGCTTGCCAATTTTGCCGACGGCCGTCAGGATGTGTTCGATTATGTCTATGACGAGAACAACAATGTAATTGAGGCATCTTATTCCTCAAGGAACGGAACACCTTACACAGAGCTTTACACCTATGATTCAAGTAACAACCTTGTCAATACGGTTCGCACGGACATTAACGGTTTTACTGTCACCACAAACTACAATTATGATGAAAACGGAAGGCTGATCAAGGTAACGACCTCCTCTGCAACCGATTATTCTACGGTTAGCGAGTATACCTACGACGAAAACGGAAATCTTCTCACTGAAAGTGTTCAGTATACTATAGACTCAGCTTCTGATTTGGGATACAGCACATACGTTGAGAACAAATACGATTCCGAGGGCAAACTTATCGAAATAACTGAATATCGCGACGGAGAGGAAGAATCAAAAATCACGCTCACCTATGACGAAAACGGCAATATAATCAAAAAAGTTAACTCTGTAAGCGGTATCACGGATATGTATGAATATGCATTTGTATATATTCCCTTCGGAGTTTCAAAAAAAGTAGATGACCTGCTTGACAGCTTGATCTGCAATTAATGTGATATACATTGAATGATAAAAACCAAATAATAAAACTCCCCCGAGCTCGGGGGAGTTATTTTTCATTTCTATACAATTGCAAGCTCACGGGCGATACAATAACGAATAAAATCAAAATTTTCAGCATTGTTCTCAAGGTCGCCACGTTCAAGAAGGAGTGTCGCCTCGAAAACGATAGCCCTGATAACGAAGCTCTTTCTTCTCGCCTCGCGGATGGACACGTTATTTATCTTCATATAATGCTCAAGCTCAAGCTCAATGAAATTTCTTGCGCTTTCAATATCCTGGTGGCTCTCGTCATCCACCTCAAGATTATCAAGCATAATAATTGAACGGTAATTGGGATTGCCTACCAGAAACTTGATATAGAAAACGCAAAGCTCAATAAGCTGCTGCTTTTCATCATTTTTATATATCTTGTTGATTTCGGTTTTCAGAAGAGACCACTGATATTTAATATACTGAATAATCTCGACCACAAAGCCCTCTTTGTTTTTGAAATAGTTATAAGGCGTTGCACACGAAACGTTGCACGCCACTGCCACCTGACGAAGTGAAAATCCCGCAACACCGCAGTTGCCAATTTCGTCAATTCCGGCAAGTATCAATTTCTCTTTAATTGTTTTCCTTGCAAATTTGTTGTCCATGAGTATCACCTTCTTATCGATTATCAACTCTATTATATACAATTATTTCAAAGTTGTCAATGATAATTTTTAAAAATTATTTAAAAAATGTATTGACTTTTTTGGATAAAGGGAGTAAAATATAGAAAAGTTATCATTGATAATTATACAATTTTGCAGAAGGAGTGCTTATGGACAAGCTGAAGAGAGCAAGAGATAAAATAAATATCGTTGATTCTGAAATGGCAAAGCTCTTTTGCGAGCGTATGTCGGCACTTCACGAAGTAGCAGAATTTAAGGCGGAGCATTCTCTGCCCATTTTTGACGCCTCAAGAGAGGCAGAAATAATTGAAAAACACTCAAGCTCCATAGAAAACGAAGTAATTAGGACTTACTATATCGATTTTTTGAAGAATAATATCAAAATTTCCCACTCATATCAGGCAGAGCTGTATCCTGAATTATTGAGTGGCGTTCTTTATGAAAAGGAGAATGTGAAAAAAATCCACGTCAACCTTGAGAAAGACAGCTATGATATTTTCCTCGGTTGCGGATTGCTTTCCTGTGCCGATAAATACCTCAATTTAAACCGAAAAGCTCTTATCGTTACGGACAGCGGTGTTCCCTGCGATTATTCACAAGCAATCGCAAGCAAATGCAAGGAATCATTCATTTACACAATCGAGCAGGGTGAAGGAAGCAAGAATTTTGATAATTTCAAGGCAATTCTTGACTTTTTGGCAGAAAATCGCTTCACAAGAGGTGACTGCATTGTCGCTGTTGGTGGCGGTGTTGTCGGTGACCTTGCCGGCTTTGCGGCTGCATCATATATGCGTGGCATCGATTTTTACAACGTGCCGACCACACTTCTTTCGCAGGTGGATTCCTCAATTGGCGGAAAGGTTGCTATTGACCTTGGTGGGTATAAAAATATAGTTGGTGCGTTCTATCAGCCAAGGGCAGTGCTTATTGATCCCGAAACACTCCTGACACTTGACATAAGACAAGTGAGAGCAGGACTTGCAGAATCGCTTAAGATGGCAACCACAAGCGACCCTTCTCTTTTCGAAATGTTTGAAAATGATGAATATCTTAACGATATTGAGGAGGTTATTCTTCGCTCCCTTCTCATCAAAAAAAGAATAGTTGAGCGTGACGTAAACGAAAAGGGTGAGAGAAAAATTCTGAACTTTGGTCACACAGTCGGTCACGCGATAGAAAGCTCAACCGACTTAATTCACGGTGAGGCAGTAGCTTTAGGAATGCTCTTTATGTGCAGTGAGGATGTAAAAAGCCGTCTTTTCCCCATTATGTATGAAATGGGACTTACACTTGAGCTTGAATTTGACGCAGATGAGCTATATGACTTCATACTCCGTGACAAAAAGGCAGACGGAGATTTTATCACAATTACATTTGTAAACGAAATAGGCAAATCAGAGCTTATAAAAATGCCTATTGAAAATATAAAAAATTACATCAATTCTCAGAAATTTGGAGGTTTTCAATGAAAAATACTTTTGGCAATGCCTTAAAGGTTACTCTTTTCGGCGAAAGCCACGGAGATTCCATCGGAGCCGTCATTGACGGGTTAACTCCCGGAATCAAAATCGACTATGACTTTATTGACAGACAGCTTGAACGCAGAAAGTCAAAATCAAGCATCTGCACAAAACGAGCTGAAAAGGATGAATATGAAATAATCAGCGGTGTTTTTGAGGGACACACAACAGGTACTCCCATTTGCATCGTAATCAAAAACCGTGATACAAGAAGCTCCGACTATCAGGTTTTCAGCTCAGTTGCACGCCCCGGACACGCGGACTATACCGCAAACTGTAAATATCACGGATACCAGGATTTCCGAGGTGGCGGCCATTTCTCGGGCAGAGTAACCGTGGCTCTTGTTGCCGCAGGTGCTATCATTCAATCCGCCCTTGAGCAAAAAGGAATATTTATCGGCACTCACATAAAAAGACTTGCCTGCGTTGATGACAGAGCATTTGAAAACTATATTGACGACATTATCCGTCTTCACTCGGCAGAATTTTCTGTTCTTGATGAAAATGCAAAAAACAGGATGTTTGAAAACGCGTGCCGTGTCAAATCCGAGAACGACAGCGTGGGCGGTATTATGGAAACTGCCATTGTCGGTATGCCTGCAGGTGTGGGTGAACCGTGGTTCGACAGTATTGAGGGTATGCTCTCTCACGCGATGTTCTCTATTCCCGCAGTTAAGGGTGTTGAATTCGGCGTGGGCTTTGCCTGTGCCGATATGAAGGGCTCGCAGATAAATGACGAGTTTTTTATCGGGGATGACGGAAGCATCCTCACAAAAACGAATAACAACGGTGGAATAAACGGTGGCTTAAGCAACGGTATGCCCATTGTGTTCAGCTGTGCCGTAAAGCCCACATCATCCATCGCAAGAAAACAAAAAACCGTCAACTTTGCAGAAAAAACGGAGGCGGAAATTGAAATCCGGGGCCGCCACGATTCAGCCATCGTTCCAAGAGCGTGCGTAATTGCAGAAGCACTTTCTGCAATTGTTGTTGCCGACCTGCTTCTTGGCAGATTCGGAACGGATTATTTAAAATAATAACGAAAGGAGACCTCTATGCAATACGGACTTATTGGTGAAAAGCTCTCGCACAGCTTTTCAAAGGAAATTCACGAAGCTCTTGCAGATTACACGTACGAGCTTTGCGAAATATCAAGAGATAATCTTGATATTTTTCTCAAAAAACGTGAGTTTTCGGCAATCAACGTCACTATGCCGTATAAAAAGGAGGTTATTCCCCATCTTGATGAAATTTCAGACACTGCTGCCACACTTCAGGCGGTCAATGTCATCGTTAAATGTGACGGTAAGTTGTGCGGCTACAACACCGATTATTTCGGTATGAGGGATCTTATTCTTCGTTCGGGCATTGATATTTCAAGCAAAAAAATCCTTATTCTCGGCACGGGCGGAACCTCACGCACAAGCTCCCTTGTGTGCCGTGACCTCGGTGCTTCCGATGTAATGCTTGTTTCAAGAGAAAAACGCGATTTCGCCATAACCTATGAGGAGGCATATTCAAATTACGCTGATGCTGAGATAATCATCAATACAACTCCCGTTGGAATGTATCCCGATTCCTATAATTCCCCACTTGATATAAGTAAATTTTCAAAATTGTGTGCAGTTTTTGATGCAGTTTACAATCCTGTTCGCACCAAAATAGTGCTTGATGCCAATAAGCTCGGCATCCACGCGGAAAGCGGACTATACATGCTCGTGTCTCAGGCAGTTCACGCAATCGAGCTGTTTACGGGCAAAGAATTTGACGGATCGACAACGGATAGAATCTATCAAAAAACATTGAAAGAAAAAGAAAATATAGTCCTTATCGGTATGCCAAGCTCGGGCAAAACCACCGTTGGCAGAATAATTGCCGACAGGCTGGGACGTGAGATTATCGACCTTGATGACGAGATTGAAAAGCACATCGGAACTACGATTGCAGAGTATTTCTTGTCACACACCGAAAAGGATTTTCGTGATATTGAAACTGAAATTACAAAAATAGTTTCAAAAAAGAACGGTGTAGTCATAGCAACAGGTGGCGGTTGCATTTTACGTGAAGAGAACGTTGCTGCTCTTTGCTCAAACGGAAGAATTTATTTCATCGACCGTGACGTAAACTCCCTCACCCCGACCGACAGCCGTCCCCTCGCTACCAAAAAAGAGGCAATTTTAAAGCTGTATGAGGCAAGATATGCACTTTATCTCAAAAGCTGTGATTGCCACGTTGACGGCAATCTTTTGCCCACGGAAGAAGCTGAGTTTATAATAAAGGAGTTTTTTAATGAAGATATTAGTAATTAACGGACCAAATCTGAATATGCTCGGCATACGTGAGCCGCAGCATTACGGAAAAGAGACCTATATCGACCTTGAAAATAAAATAAAAGCTCACTGTGAGGGTTTGTGTGAGGTTGCATTCAGGCAATCCAATCACGAAGGAGCACTTGTTGATTTCATTCAGAGTGCCTATTTTGAGAAATTTGACGGAATAGTTATTAATCCGGGCGCTTACACCCACACAAGCATAGCACTTCTCGACGCGGTAAAATCCGTTATGATTCCCACGGTGGAGGTACATATCTCCGACCTTGGCTCGCGTGAGGATTTCAGACAGATAAGCTATATTCGTGCCGCCTGCATCGAAACAATTTCAGGCAAAGGGACGGACGGCTATCTTTTAGCAATTGACCATCTTGTTAAACACATTCAGGAGGAAGAAAAATGAGAGTTACAATAAATAAAGGAAAGGCACAGGGTACGATAATCGCACCCCCATCAAAAAGTGTTGCACACAGAATGCTCATCTGCGGCGGCCTTGCAAATGCCAAAAGCACCATCACAGGAATCAATAATTCCGAGGACGTTCAGGCAACGCTTGACTGTCTTGCCGCAATCGGTGTTCAGTACACTCACAAGGGAGATGTGCTTGAAATAACGGGCCGTGAGGTTAAGAAAAATAAGCAAATTCAAGAATTTTTCTGCCGTGAGAGTGGTGCAACGCTCCGTTTCTTCATACCCTTGGCTCTTCTCACAGGTAAAAAGAGCATTTTCTATGGAACGCAGAACCTTCTTTCGCGTCCCCTCTCCGTTTATCAGGGAATCTGCAAAGAGCAGGATCTTATGTTTGTTAAGGAGAAGGACAGAATCATTCTTGAGGGTCCCCTCAAAGCAGGAAATTTTAAGGTTCAGGGCAACATTTCAAGCCAATTCGTAAGCGGACTTCTCTTTGCTCTTCCCGTTCTTAAAAAGGATAGCCAGATCTCAATCACTCAGCCGATTGAAAGCCATTCTTATATCGATCTTACACTCCACGTTATGAGAAAATTCGGTATGAAGATTGAATGGAAGAACGAAAGAACACTCTATATCCCCGGCGGACAAAAATACAGTCCCGTCAACGATATTGTTGAAGGTGACTATTCAAACGCATCCTTCTTTGCAGCACTCAACGTGCTCGGTGGTGACGTCACCATTAACGGCCTTGACGAAAACTCCGTTCAGGGTGACAGAATCTTCTCAAAATATTTCGATATGATAAAAAGAGGCACTCCCTCAATTAATATTTCAGACTGCCCTGACTTGGGTCCCATTCTTTTTGCACTCGCTGCAGCAAATAACGGTGGCATCTTCACAGGAACCCGTCGACTTCGTCTTAAGGAGAGCGACAGAGGTGAGGCGATGGCAGAGGAGCTTCGCAAATTCGGTGTTACCGTCACCGTCAACGAGGACGATATTGTTGTATTCCCCAAGGAATTCCACCGTCCTTCCGCTGTCCTCAGCGGTCACAACGACCACCGTGTTGTTATGGCTCTCTCTATTCTCTGCACTGTTTTCGGCGGTGAAATTGAGGGGGCTGAGGTGGTAAACAAGAGCTTTCCCGACTTCTTTGAAAAGCTCCAGAGCGTTGGTATTGAAGTAACAAAGCACTAATGAGGTACAATAATGATATTTAAAAGAAAATTACCCATACCCCTTGAGGTTAAAAAGGAATTCCCTCTTTCAGACGAGCTCGCGGCAATAAAGGAGAGGAACGATGACGAGATAAGAAAAATTTTCACCGGTAACAGTGAAAAATTCCTGCTTGTAATCGGCCCCTGCTCTGCCGACCGCGAGGACGCTGTTATGGAGTACGTACACCGTCTTAAAAGACTCTCTGAGCAGGTCCAGGATAAAATCCTCATCGTTCCAAGAGTTTACACCGGTAAGCCGAGAACTACGGGCGAGGGATATAAGGGACTTGTGCATCAGCCAAACTCAAAAGAACCGCCCGATATGCTCAAAGGAATTGTGGCTATCAGAAAGATTCATATGAGAGTCCTTGAAGAAACAGGATTTTCAACGGCTGACGAGATGCTCTATCCTGAAAATCACAGATATATTTCAGACCTTCTCACATATGTTACCGTTGGGGCTCGCTCAGTTGAAAATCAGCAGCATCGACTTCTGGCAAGTGGAATTGACGTGCCCGTAGGTATGAAAAATCCCACATCCGGTGACATTTCGGTTATGATGAACGCAATTAAAGCGGGGCAATCCTCGCATATGTTCATCTACCGTGGATGGGAGGTCGAAAGTGCGGGTAATCCGTACGCACATGCAATTCTGCGTGGATACGTGAACAAAAACGGCGAGAGTCATCCAAATTATCACTATGAGGATCTATCACACCTTTATGATAATTACGTTAAAATGGAACTTCAGAATCCCTCGTGTATCGTGGACTGCAATCACTCCAATTCAGATAAGAATTACAAGGCACAGATAAGAATTGCCAAGGAAATTTGTCATAACCGTCAGCACTCAAAAAATATCAAGTCACTTGTTAAAGGACTTATGATTGAAAGTTATCTTGAGGACGGCTCGCAGAAGGTCAGCGAGGGCATTTTTGGCAAATCAATAACCGACCCCTGTATCGGCTGGGCCAAAACCGAGAAGCTTGTGCTTGATATTGCAGATTTACTTTAAAATAAAAAGGAACGAACGTGTTGTTCGTTCCTTTTTTTGATTGAAAATATGGAAAATTGTTCAAATTTTGATTTATCTGTGAGTTGTT
>JAZNWX010000146.1:0-3934 GCA_045593575.1 Eubacteriales bacterium
TTGTTAGACGCTTTTTCTTTTGAGGAAAAAGGCCCAAAAGAAAAAGCTTTGCAAAAAGAAAAGGGCCGTATCGCTCAAGCCGCTGGGCTCCCGCTTTTGAAAAAGCGGGGCAAAACAACAGCTTGGCGAGTGCGAACAAACTGCCCGACAAATCAAAATTTGAACCTCCACACCCGCGTTTTACTATATTATCCCCTTTTTTAATAAAAATATTTACCAAATGTCAAAAAAATGTCAAAAAATCATTTACAAGAACACAAAAATATGATATACTAACTATGTATGATAAAAAATCAACAAAGTATAGAAATCTTTATAAAAGAGGTAACAAATATGGCAAACAAAGTTTTAGTTGAAACTTCTGCAAGACACATCCACTTGTCTCAGAACACAATCGAAACACTTTTCGGTGCGGGCCACCAGCTCACAAAGAAAAAGGACCTTTCTCAGCCCGGTCAGTTCGCGTGCGAAGAAAAGGTTGAGGTAGTTGGTCCCAAGGGCTCTCTTAAAATGAGCGTTCTCGGACCCGCAAGAGGTGCAGATCAGGTTGAAATTTCTCTCACAGACGCACGTTCAATCGGCGTTGTTGCTCCCGTAAGAGAATCCGGTGACATCGCAGGCAGCGGTGCTTGCCTTCTCCGTGGCCCTATGGGTGAGGTTGAGATCGCACAGGGCGTTATCGCCGCAAAGCGTCACATCCACTTGACACCCGCAGATGCTGAAGCATTCGGTGTGGCAGATAAGCAGATCGTTAAGGTTCGCCTTGACACAGCTCGTGCTCTCATCTTTGATGACGTTGTTGTTCGTGTAAGCCCCAGCTTCGCAGCAGCTATGCACATCGACACAGATGAAGCTAACGCAGCAGGTGCATCCGGTGTTGTATACGGCGAGATCCTTGCATAATATCAAACAAAAATAAATAAAACTTATTACATAAGGAGTAAAATCAAAATGAGCAAAGAATTTACATGCGAATACGCAATGAGCCGCGAGGTTGAAGAAATGTGCGTAGTTGCTAAAGGCCCTAAGCACGGTCCTGCTCCCATTCCCGAAGAAGGTAAATGGGTAGAAGCAAAACAAATCAGCGACATCTCCGCATACACACACGGTGTGGGTTGGTGTGCCCCCCAGCAGGGAGCTTGCAAGCTTTCTCTTAACGTTAAAAACGGTATTATCGAAGAAGCACTTGTTGAAACAATCGGCTGCTCCGGTATGACACACTCTGCTGCTATGGCTGCAGAAATTCTCCCCGGTAAGACTCTCCTTGAAGCACTTAACACAGACCTTGTTTGTGATGCTATCAACACGGCTATGAGAGAGCTCTTCCTTCAGATCGTTTACGGTAGATCACAGTCTGCTTTCTCTGAGGGCGGCCTTGTAATCGGTGCAGGTATGGAGGACCTTGGTAAGGGCGAACGTTCAATGGTTGGTACTATGTACGGTACAAAAGCAAAGGGCGTTAGATACCTTGAAATGACGGAGGGCTATTGCACAAGAATGGCTCTTGACGAAAACAATGAAGTTATTGGCTATGAATTCGTATCTCTCGGCAAGATGACAGACTTCATCAAGAAGGGACTTGAGCCCAATGAAGCATACGAAAAAGCCAAAGGTACATACGGAAGATTCAATGATGCTGTTAAGTACATTGACCCCCGTAAAGAATAATAGGAGGTAAGGACTTATGGCAAGATTTGAAGGTTATGAAAGACGTGAGGCAAAGATCCTTGCGGCTCTTAAAGAATACGGAATTAACTCCATCGACGAATGTAAGGACATCTGCGATGCTTACGGTATCGATCCTTATAAGATCGTTGAAGAAACACAGCCCATCTGCTTTGAAAACGCAAAGTGGGCATATACAGTGGGTGCAGCAATCGCAATCAAGAAGGGTTGCACAAAGGCATCTGACGCAGCAGCAGCTATCGGTATCGGACTTCAGTCCTTCTGTATTCCCGGCTCAGTTGCTGAAAACAGAAAGGTTGGTCTTGGTCACGGAAACCTTGGTGCGATGCTCCTCTCAGAAGAAACAGAGTGCTTCTGCTTCCTCGCAGGTCACGAATCCTTCGCAGCAGCTGAAGGTGCAATCAAGATCGCTCTCAATGCTAACAAAGTAAGAGTTAAACCTCTCCGCGTTATCCTTAACGGTCTTGGTAAGGACGCAGCTTACATCATCTCCCGTATCAATGGCTTTACATACGTTGAAACTAAATTCAATCCTTATACCGAAGAGGTAGAAACCGTATATGAAAAGCCCTTCTCCAACGGTCCCAGAGCAAACGTAAAATGCTACGGCTCTGACAGTGTTCCCGAGGGCGTTGCAATTATGAAGCTCGAAAACGTGGGTGTTTCTATCACCGGTAACTCCACCAACCCCACAAGATTCCAGCACCCTGTTGCAGGAACTTATAAGAAGTGGTGTACAGAGAACGGCGTTAAGTACTTCTCTGTTGCTTCCGGCGGCGGCACAGGACGTACACTCCACCCCGATAATATGGCAGCAGGCCCCGCTTCCTACGGTATGACAGATACACTCGGCAGAATGCACGGCGACGCACAGTTCGCAGGTTCTTCTTCCGTTCCCGCACACGTAGAGATGATGGGTCTCATCGGCGCGGGTAACAACCCCATGGTTGGTATGACTGTTGCTGTTGCTGTTGCTATTGAGGAGGCGAGCAAGTAATCAATAAAATCAAGGCTTTTAGCCACTTTTTAAGACTCCTGAACATCACAGTTCGGGAGTCTTTTTTTGTTCTGTTTTCGTTTTTGTCCACATTTTGTTCGTGCGACAAGACACATCATAGTGATGTGAGCAGGAAAAAACGAGTTTATGTTAGCGCAGACAGGAGTCCTCGACTGTCCGTTTTGATGATAATTAACTTTTTTATAAACAAACAAAAGCGAGCCGCGTTATGCGGCTCGCTATATTTTTGCCACACCGATATTTCGGCCTACGGTTTGGCTATGTAATCAAAGACCAAGCAACTGCTTTTTCTTTGCATCAAATTCTTCTTGTGTGATGATGCCTTGGTCGAGGAGATCTTTATATTTTTTGAGTTCATCTGCGGAAGATAGCGGTTGTGTCATTGGTACACGGCTCGATTTGTTGATGATTTTCTCTTCCAAAAAAGACCTTATATCCTCTGCAACCTTGAGATTTTTCTTCTTAAAAAAGACAGTATTTTCATCATATCCAGCAGCAATAGTTCCCCCCTTAGAGCCAACCTCTCCTGTAACGCTAAATTGAATATATCCATTAAGAATTCCTGCAGCTTTAAATTGAATGTTTGTTAAAGAGTCAATCGGGATTGTTTTCTCACCCTTCAAGCCTTGAGTTAAAAAGGCACTAACCCCTTTTCTTGTAATTACGATTCTGTCTTCGTATACGTAAAGCTGTCCCCATTGGTCTTCTAATGCAAAAAGAGCTTTCATTATAAACCTCCTTATAAAAACAAAAAGTGCGGCAACCGAAGTTAGCTCACCGAAAAAAGTCAAAATCGGTTGATCATTTGAATTATGTTACAAATTGTAACATAATTATTGTAACAGTTTGTTACAATAAAGTCAAGAGATTTTTAGAAAAAAGATGGGATTTTATTGTATGGAAGAAAAATTCGGTTTGAAGGGATTAAAATTGATCAGAAAACAAAGAAAAATTAATCAATTAAAGGTTGCAACGGATTTGAATATCAGCCGCGAGGCACTTTCACACTACGAAAACGGAAAAAGAAGCCCCGATATTTATATGTTACGTAAATTATCGGAATATTTTAACGTATCCATTGATTTTTTAGTAAACGGCGAAGAATTTCAAGCAAAATAATGACATAGTAAAACGGTAGCGGAATAACCGCTACCGTTTTTTATTTTAAGGATTGATAAATTGGGGTTTATAGGGTAGTTAGAAAAATCAGTAAGCCTCCCTTGTGTAAAG
>JAZNWX010000147.1:0-10829 GCA_045593575.1 Eubacteriales bacterium
CACGCAACTCCTTGGCCCACAGAACGACATGGCTACGATCCGACTTTCAAGCAATTCCTGCTTTGGATAAACAACCTCCACGTCGGAGTTTTGCCGTATATACTCAACCAACCTGTCAAGTCGCTTATTTTCGTCCTCAATCACCAGATTCGGCATATATTCGCTATATATCTGCTCTTTGTTTGGAACAAACATAATACGAAGCTCTATACCGCGGCTGTCGCAAACAGCTTGCAGTTGACTGAAAATCTGAGTAATATCTTCCATTTCTTCTTCGGACAAAATATTGGTTGCCCTATAATACCCAAGAGAGTCGTCCAGGGCATAAAATAGCCAATCTTCCCGACCGTAAACCACCTTTTGCGATGCGTTATTATATCTCAAAGGATAAGGATTATTTGAAAATGACAGTATCCAAGGATATATATTTTCGTTATATACCCCCTCCAACGACCGCTTTCCACTGCTTTGCAGATTATATAAAAAAGATCGGAACGGTAAGTTGTCATTATACCAGTTTTCCACCTGCGAAGAGAAACTGTTTGCTTCAAATTTTTCGGGAAATTCTGCTTTACTTCGATTTTCTCCCGTATCGACGTCCAACGTTTCTATAACAGTCGGAGCAAACAGCTTAAGACCGCCCCACACCAACGTGGGCAAGGACAAAAGGGCAACGAAAATCACTGCTGCTGCGACGGATAATGCTCGTATATGTGGGGAGAGAAGTTGTGTTTCCTGTTCAGATTGCTCGATTTGTATGTTTTTTTGCTCTTTCATATTTCACACTCCTCGATTAAAACTGAAAATAAATAAATGGATTATACGTGCCACCCACAAGAGTCAACACGGACAAAATCAACACCGCTATTTGCAATAAGTAATCCGTTATCAGAACGGGAACCCTGTGTTTGACTTTTTCATAATACTTTTTTAATAATCTTTGCAACACACCAAAGCAAAGAATTCCCACCGCAAACATAACAATAAACATCATAGACAAATAAGTTAATACGGAGTTGTGTCCGAAATCCCTGAACGAGAACATCTGACCAAGATATGAAAGTGCCTGAGAAATATTATCAGAACGGAAAAATACCCATCCGATAATCACAAAAAGCATTGTATAAAGCCAATTAATAATCTTTACGGGATTTTTTTGAAGCCATTTTCCCAAAAACAACCTTTCAAGGATTAGCAAGACGGCATACATTAATCCCCAAACAATAAAGGTGAAGTTGGCACCGTGCCAAACACCCGTCAGCAAAAACACAATAAACAAATTGAAATATGTTCTTAATTTGCCTTTTCTGTTTCCCCCAAGAGGAATATACACATATTCTTTAAACCACGAGGAAAGAGAAATGTGCCAGCGGCGCCAAAAATCCTGTATTGACAGAGCAGTATAGGGATAATCAAAGTTCTCCTTGAACTGAAATCCGAGCATTCGTCCTATACCGATTGCCATATCCGAATAACCGGAAAAATCATAATATATTTGCAACGTATACGAAACAATTCCGAGCCACGCAACGGGTGTTCCCAAGGTTGAAACCTCCAATGCCCAAATCGAGTCCGCAACCTGTGCAAATGTGTTGGAGAGCAACACCTTTTTTGCCAATCCATAACAAAATCTCTTTTGTCCCGAAACTTGCAAATACAACGTTTCTCGACGGTTTTCAAGCTGTTCTGCAACATCATTATACTTAACAATGGGGCCTGCTATTAATTGTGGAAACAGCGATACGTACAAAGCAAAATCAACAATATTCTTTTGTAATTTTGCTTTTTTTCTATACACGTCAATCACATATGACATTGACTGGAAGGTAAAAAAGGAAATACCTATGGGAAGTACGATCTCTCCTATACCCAGCTTACCCGTTCCTCTGAGATTGAGTGCGTTGCCAAGGACAATCCCCACACCCTGCTCAATCTCCAAAAAGGATTCGATAATGCAAATCATCATATTGAAATACTTAAAGAAAAACAGAATTGCAATATTTAATGCGATTACAGTGATAAATGCAGTTCGTTTGCTCTTGCTTGTATGCATTTTCTTTTCCACTATGTATGCACCCAAATAATTAAGCAAAATGGATGAGAGGATAAGTAATAAATAATATATGCCACCCCACGCATAGAACAGTAAGCTGGCTAAAAGAAGGAAAATATTTTTTGCACGGATTTTTCTTGCTTTTTTCTTAAAGGGAATTATACCCAGTAAATAATTTATTATCAGTACAGCGGGCAAAAATACCCACAAAAATAACACAGAACTGAACAGCATAACAAACTCCTTGCTAAAACTCAATATATTATATCAGTTTAATTTTTGTTTGTCAACATTAAGCCACCTCTCAACTGAACAAAAAAAGACACTCTGTAGCTTTACAGAGTGTCTTAAAAAATTAACTATAATTAGTCAGCGATGTAAGGAAGAAGAGCTACCTGGCGAGCACGTTTGATAGCTGTTGTGAGCTTGATCTGGTGCTGTGCACATGTGCCGCTAATTCTTCTGGGAAGAATTTTGCCGCGTTCGCTGATGAACTTTCTGAGCTTTGCAGAATCTTTATAGTCGATATAAGCGATTTTATCTTCACAGAAGATACAAACCTTTTTTCTTCTACGGTTGTTGAAACGAACCGGACGAGAAGCATTTTCTGTTCTTTCCATTTTATGAAATCCTCCTGTATTATTTTTCGTTAGCTTTTATCAGAACGGCAAATCGTCGTCTGTTTTGATCTCTTCAAAATTAGGAGCTTCTGCACCTGAAGAGAATGAAGGAGAACCGTAAGCATCGGGAACGTAGTTTGACTGGGCAGCATTATCAGAACGTGAGTCAACGAACATAGCTTCGTCAACAACAACCTCTGTTGCATAGCGTTTTGCACCTGTGTTATCGTTCCAGGTTCTTGTCTGAATAGAACCTGTTATGCAAAGAGATGATCCCTTTTTGAAATATTTTGAGATAAATTCAGCGGTTTGTCTCCAAGCAACACAGTTGATGAAATCTGCCTGAGAATTGTTCTGTCCGTCAGCACCCCTTGAAAATCTGCGATTTACTGCGAGTGCGAAGGAAACAACTGCAATTCCGTTTTGAGTCTGCTTAAGTTCCGGATCTGCTGTAAGACGGCCACAAAGTACTACTTTGTTTAAGTTGAGATTTGACATCTATCTTACCTCCGAACAAATTATTCAGCGTCTGCTACTGTTTCAGTAACTTCTGCTACTACTTCCTCAGCAACTTCAACAACAGGAGCCTTTTTAGCAGCGTTGTTTCTTTCGATTGCCTTAACGTCAAGCTTTATTGTCATTGATCTCATAACGTTTTCGTCAATGTTGAACAAACGGTCAAGCTCAGCGGGGAAATCGGATGCTGTTTTGAAAGTTACAACAGTGTAGTAACCTTCGCTTTCATCGTTGATGAGATATGCAAGACGGCGTTTGCCCCATTCAGCAACCTCAACGATCTCAGCGTTGTCAGCTATCAATGTTGTGAATTTGTTCACTGTTTCCTTTGCAGCGGCTTCTCCGTTTGCAAGACTAACGATGAACAGGTTTTCATAAGTATTGATTACCTTTTCCATATTTTACACCTCCCTATGGACTTTAAGTTCGTGCAATTAGAACGAATTTTTGCACGACAGAGAGACGGACGCATACGTCCGCATCATATGACATTATAGCAGATTTTTTGATTTTGTCAAGAGTTTTTTTTAAAAAATATAAATATATTCAAAAGCAACCTCCGCTCTGGGAGGTTGCTTAAATGTAAAAATTATTCTGAATAACTGTCAAAAACCTCTTTGAGCTTGTGCGGATAGTCTGTCATAATGGCATCCGCACCGTTTTCAATAAGAGTTCTCATATCGTCCTCGTCATTGATCGTCCAGTAATGAACCGCGATATTGTGCTTGTGGGCAAACTCGATAAGTCGCTTACTTGAAAGCTTTATTCCGTATTCCTCCATCGGAATTTGAAGAACGGTGACAGAGTCGTTATAGAAAGCATCAAGTCCGAAGAAATAAAGTCCAACGTATTTGATTACACCGTTAAGTGAGGGCGAATACATAAAGCTTTCAGGAACCTCACCCGATTCTATAAGACGTTCATATTCCTTAGAAATCTCATTTTTGAAGCTCGCAAAAATTACTCTGTCGAACGCGTTGTGCTTTTCAACAATGCGAACAGCTTCCTTTACTGCCGCAAGTCCTGTATCTCCCGCCTGCTTTATCTCAATGCTGATGATGTTATTGGGGAAGGCAACAAGAAGCTCTTCAAAGGTTGTTGCAAGATAAACCTCAGGATCTCTACCCTCAAGACCGTCAGGGTAATTTTCGAGATCGGAGGGCTTTACCTCTTTACCGTTATAGTCCTTATATATCTCCCCGTGATCGTAGCCGAAGTTTACCTTCCGGTCAATCAAATCGGAATAATTCCAATCAATAATCTCACCCGTTGTGTTGGTTCTCTTGTCAAGATTGGTTTCGTGGCAAAGGATGAGAACGCCGTCCTTTGTTATGTTTGCATCAGTTTCCATAATTACTCGCTCGTCAACGCTGTATGCGTTATAGAACGCTTCAAGAGTATTGCCGGGAAACTCTCCGTCACCGCCGCGATGAGCGACGAGAATGGGCATATCTCCCTGCTTTAAGAGTGGGTTTTCTCCTTTGCGATTCTGGGGCTTTGGAAGCAGTGCGAAGATGGTAAACAGAATGACAATTATCAAAATAAAAGCCAGAATTACATATCCGACTGCACCTTTTTTCTTTCCGGTGAACATAAATCTTCTCCTTTTTAATTATTTTACTGTAATATATTACCATATGTTTAATAAAAAATCAAGAGTTTTAATATTTTGTTTACATTGAGCGAAAACTCTTGATATTGTATCAAAAATGTGATAAAATGAAACAAACACGGGCAATTGTGCCCTTAAATTCATTAAAAGGATGGAAATTTTATGGATAAGGTTCTTATTGGATTACTTATTGTGATTCTTATTATCGGTGCTGTTTGCGGTGTTATTCACTTGTTGAATGTCAACAACAGCAACGAAATGCTTGAATACATTGACACCTTTGCACAGGATACCGAAAACAAAGAGCAGCTTGTTCCACAGAAAGACGAGCACGGAAACTGGTATTTTACCACCGACGGTGACTTCAAGGTTTTACAGCTCACAGATATTCATCTTGTTGGCGGAATCGGATATACGGAATCTGACAAGAAGGCAATCAACGCGGTTGCCGCAATGGTTGCTGCGGAGGATCCCGATCTTGTTATTATCACGGGAGATATTGCGTCAGCATATCCCACGGGTTTGACCTTTGACAACTCCTATGCACATTCCTTCTTTATTCGTCTTATGGAAAATCTCGGAGTATATTGGACAGTGACCTTCGGCAATCACGATAACGAGCCCTATAACACACACGACAGAGCAGAGGTAGCTGCTATGTATGCCGACGAAAGTCTTAAATACTGCCTGTTCCAAAACTCTCCCGACGGAGTTTCGGGTGAGGGTAACCACATTATCAACGTAAAGAATACTTCAGGTGAGATCACTCAGTCACTCATTATGATCGACTCGCACGCATATATACACGATGACCTTATCGGCGGAACAATCGACTCAATTTTCTGGAATTACGATTGCGTAAAGCAGGATCAGGTAGATTGGTACGAGGATATGATAAATCTTTATCAGCCCAAAAGCTCGCTTATGTTTTTCCACATTCCTCTTGGAGAAGTCAAGGAAGCTTATGACGAGTATATCGCCAACGGAAGAGAGCTGAACGACGATATAACATCATTCACAGGACACGACGGAGATGAGGACGAGGTTGTATATTCCTCGAAGCTCGAAAACGGACTTTTTGAAAAGGTCGTTGAGCTTGGCAACACAAAGGCGATGTTCTTCGGACACGATCACTTCAACAACTTTGTTATGAATTATAAGGGAGTTATCTTCTCTTACGGCTACAGCATCGACTATATGGCATATGGCGATATAGGAAGCAAGGGCTATCAGAGAGGCTGCACCGTGATCAACATCGGTGCTGACGGCTCGTTTAACGAGAGCAATATTGTTCACGAAAACTATTATCAGGACAAGTATCCTTCACTTTACGAAAAAGAAGTGGTTGATATGTATCCATATTTTGACAAATAAACCGTAAGGAGATGATCAGGTGAAAAAGAGAGTACGGATCAGTACAACACAGCTTATTTTGTTGAGCTTTTTGTTTGCCATCCTTCTTGGCAGCTTCTTGCTTTCTTTGCCGATAAGCACAAAAAACGGATCTTCCGTATCATATATAGATGCTCTTTTTACCGCAACCACGGCAACCTGTGTAACGGGGCTTGTTACTCTTCCTACAGTTACGACCTGGAGCACCTTCGGTCAGATAATAATACTGATTCTTATTCAGATTGGCGGTCTTGGAATAATTACGGTTCTTTCGGGAATAGCAGTAGCGGCAAACCGCAAAATGAAGCTAAAGGACAGCCGTCTTATCAGTGACGCATTCAACATAAGCTCACTCGACGGATTATCCAAATTCGTAAAAAAAGTAATTCTTGGCACCCTTATTATCGAGGGCATCGGAGCTGTTCTTTATATGACCGTTTTCGTGCCTCAATTCGGCTTACGGGGAATTTGGATTTCTATATTTAACTCCGTTTCTGCATTTTGTAATGCAGGAATAGATATTATAGCACAGGACAGCCTGTGCGATTATGCCACAAATCCCGCAATAAATCTCATAACATCCGCACTTATAATTTTAGGCGGTTTGGGATATATCGTGTGGTGGGATTTATTAAGAGTAATCAAAAACTTTAAAAAACAAAGATTCAAATGCTTCAGATATTTGACTCTTCACTCAAAAATTGTTCTCAGTATAACTGCAATACTGATTTTCGGCGGTGCGTTTTTGATATTTATTTTTGAATATTCTAATCCGCAAACCATTGGAACTATGTCATTGTTTGACAAGTTACAGGTTTCTTTCTTTCAATCCGTCACAACCAGAACTGCAGGTTTTGCTACAATTCCGCAAGAAAATCTTACTGATACAAGTGCTATAATTTCACTTTTGCTTATGTTTATCGGCGGCTCGCCCGTCGGAACTGCGGGAGGAGTTAAAACGGTAACCGTTGCGGTCCTTGTTTTCACAGCTTATGCCGCAATTACCAACAAAAACGATGTTTCTGTATTCAACCGTTCCCTCCCAAAGCAGGTGACTCGCAAAGCCGTTGCCGTCAGTGTTATGTCCTTTTTAATTATGTCGGTTTCAACAATTCTTCTGAGTGCGGTAACCGATGCTTCATTCCTTGACGTTCTTTATGAAACGGTCAGTGCAACTGCGACGGTGGGACTGACAAGAAATCTTACACCCATATTGGATTTGTGGGGCAAGATTATCATTATATGCACAATGTATCTTGGCAGAATAGGGCCAATTTCTCTTGCTGTAGCATTTACCTATAGCAAAGAATCGTTAAATAACATAAAGAATCCGACCGAAGAAATAAGTGTTGGATAGGAGGTAAAAATGAGTATAAACAAATCATATGCTGTGTTCGGCCTTGGACGGTACGGTCTGGCAGTTGCAAAGGAGCTTGCAAAGAACGGTGCCGACCTTTTGGCAGTGGACATTGATGAAAATATTGTAAACGCCGCAATCGCGGATATTCCTTTTTGCAAGTGTGCAGACATTACCGAGCCGGAGGTTCTCCGACAGCTTGGAATATCAAATGTTGACGTTGTTATTATCGCAATGGCAACCAATCTCGAAGCAAACGTAATGGCGGTTATGCTCTGCAAGGAAATGGGTGTCAAAACGGTTATTGTAAAATGTGCCGATGATATGCAGGCAAAAATTTTGCTCAAGGTTGGGGCAGATCAAACGGTTATTCCGGAACGCGAATCAGGTGTTCGCCTTGCCAAAAACCTGCTCTCGTCAGGATTTGTTGACGTTATGGAGCTTTCTGACGACGTATCGCTTCTTGAACTTGAAATCAGAAATGAGTGGGTTGGCAAAAACCTTATTGAGCTTAACCTCAGAAAAAAATACGGTATTAACGTAATAGCAATAAAGCGGGGAGATAAGGTTATAATCGACCTTGATCCCACTCAACCGTTGAATGAGCAAATGCAGCTCATTATTATCGCACACACATCAAAGCTTGAAAAATTAAAATAATCAGGAGAAAATTATGACCAACAAGTATTACATTGGAATCGACCTTGGAGGAACCTTTATTAAGGGCGGAATAGTAAACGAAAACGGTGAAATTCTCATCAGTGACAAAACTCCCACAGAGGTGGAGAAGGGAGACGTTGGCGTTGCTGCCAATATTGCAAGACTTGCAAAGGATCTGCTTGACCGAAAAGGAATAGATATAAGCGAGGTTGCGGGGCTTGGGATCGGCTCACCCGGTATGATCGACTCTGCTGAGGGCAATGTGGTTTATGCAAACAATCTCGGCTGGGAAAATTTCAGAATTTGTGATGAGCTTTCAAGGCTTCTTGGCGGAATTGAAGTAAAAATCGGAAATGACGCAAACGTTGCTGCTCTCGGCGAGGTAAAATTCGGTGCAGCGCGCAACTATAAGAGTGCAATTATGATAACACTCGGCACAGGTGTTGGAGGCGGCATCGTTGTTGACGGCAAGCTCATTGAAGGAAACCGCGGTGCGGGAGCTGAGCTTGGACACATCGTTATCGTTAAAGACGGTGAACAGTGTTCCTGCGGACGTCGCGGCTGCTTTGAGGCATACAGCTCAGCAACTGCCCTTATCCGTGATACAAAAAGAGCTATGGTGGCTCATCCCAACTCGAAAATGTGGGAAATCGGCAGCACGGATGCAGTTACGGGAAAAACGGTATTCGATTATGCTCCTTTTGACCCCTATGCGAAGGAAGTGCTTGATTCCTACATTGAGCATCTTGCTTGCGGTCTGATAAATTACGCAAATATTTTCCGTCCCGAGGTGATTTTGCTCGGTGGTGGAGTTTGTGCACAGGGTGACAATCTGATCGTACCCTTGCAAAAAATCGTTGACAGGGAAATTTACGCAGGCGATAAGGGGCCTCGTGTTCCCATTCTTATTGCAGAACTTGAAAACAGTGCAGGACTTCTCGGTGCCGCAGCACTCTTAATGTAATATTATGATCAAAGACGAGCTTATACTTTTAAACAACGGAATAAAAATTCCTGCCATTGGTTTCGGAACCTGGCAGGTGGCAGACGGCGAGGAAGCATACAATGCCTGCCTTGCTGCTCTTAAGGCGGGTTACCGTCACATTGATACTGCTTTTGCGTACGGAAACGAAAAAAGCATAGTACGTGCCATCAAGGACAGCGGTCTTACTCGTGATGACGTGTTCATCACCACCAAGCTGCCCGCAGATATTAAAACCTATGAGGGTGCTAAAGAGCATTTTGAGATGTCCTTAAAGAATCTTGAAACGGACTACATCGATTTATATCTCATTCACGCGCCGTGGCCCTGGAGTGACGTTGGCGGAGATTATACCGAGGGAAATATTGCCGTTTGGCGTGCGATGCTTGAGCTTTACTATGAGTGGCGAGTTTGTGCAATCGGTGTATCAAACTTTCACGTAAAGGATATTGAGGCGATAGTAAATGCAACAGGTTTTCCTCCCGCAGTTAATCAGATCAGATATTTCATCGGCAACACGCAGGACGAAATTACCGAGTACTGCAAGGAAAACGGAATTCTTATCGAGGCATATTCGCCACTTGCTACGGGTGCTTTGGTTGAAAATGGCGAGCTTTCGTCACTTGCAGAAAAATACAACGTTACCGTTGCACAGCTTTGCATAAGATTTTGCATTGAAAACGGAGCTCTCCCGCTTCCAAAATCGGTAAATGAGGAAAGAATCAGGGCAAATCTTGACGTCGATTTTGAAATCTCAAAAGAGGATATGGCATATCTCAACTCCCTCTATCACATCGGCCCCACAAGACCTTATAGAAGCTAAAAAACAAAACACCGTTTCATTAGAGCGTCACTCTAAAGGACAGTTTTTCGAAAATATGGCATATCTCGAAGGAGGTATGCCATATTTGCGTTTGTGTCTACAAATGCAGTGCTTCGTATGCCTTAATTAAAGACTACAAGCAAATTTCCGTCTATTTGCAAACAAATGAGCTTGTACCAACCCGAGGCTCCCTTGTGTAAAGGGAGCTCCGCCGTAGGCGGTGAGGGATTGTTTTTGTGTAACTGTTGCTTTTTACAACCCCTCCGTCAGCCTACGGCTGCCACCTCCCCTTACACAGGGGAGGCTATTTCCTACCTCCCGGAAGGTAAGAGCTTTGGCTTTTGATTTGTTAATGTCAAAAGTGCCTTTTCGTTGCTTTTGTCATAGTAAGGACTGGGGGATTTCTGTTTTGTTAATTGTTTCGCTTTTTGAATCAAATTCGGGAAAACAAAGCAAAAAGTAGTCGCATTCGTCGCAACAGCATTCAAATCCTTGCTCTCCGTTGCCAAGACAAAAGGCAGGCTCTCCGGGCGTAAGTTCTACTCCGGTAATGTCTATAATCTTTTCTTGCATATTTTTGTTCATAGATTCTCTCATCAGCATATAAAAAAGTGCGCCCCAATTGAAGCGCACGAAAAACGCATCTCCAATTGTTGCTACACAAATCTTTACCACTAGCCAGAGCACGCAGAAAAGGGAGTATGCATTTTTACCAAAGATAAAAATGCCCACTCTGAACTAGGGTTATTCGATTTGTGTAGCACTTACAGTATAGCATGGTACGCGAAAAATGTCAAGCAAAATCGTTAAAATA
>JAZNWX010000148.1:0-2222 GCA_045593575.1 Eubacteriales bacterium
CCTTTACACAAAGGGGCCTTTATTTACTTTGCTTATACATACCGATAAATCAAAATTTGAAGTTCAAAATAATAAAAATCCCTGCGTTGGCAGGGATTTTGTTATTTCTTTTTGTTTGATTTTTTATTCACGGGCGTATCAAATTTTTTATTTGATTTAGCTGCATTTTTGCCCTTGCTTGAAGAGGATTTTGCACCTTTTTTGCCGTTTTTATCGAACTTTTTGTCGTTTTTATTATTTGATTTCTTGTCCGATTTCTTATCAAAATGGGGAGCACGCTCGGGCTTTACAAGACATTCGCTACCGAAGCCGATAAGGTCGCTTCTGCCTGCTTTTATGAGGGCTGAGCGAACTTTGTTTGCATTGTCCGGCTTATTGAACTGAAGAAGGGCACGTTGCTCGCTCTTTTCTTCATAGGTGGTCGGAACATACACCTTTTTGCCTGTCAATGGGTTAATTCCCGTGTAGTACATAACCGTTGAGGCAGTACCCGGGGTGGGGTAGTAGTCCTGCACCTGCTCGGGTGCATAGTGCTCTGCCTTTAAGTAGCACGCAAGTTCTATTGCCTCATTTACCGTTGAACCGGGGTGGCTGGACATAAGGTATGGAACAAGATATTGCTCTTTTCCAATCTCTCGGCAATAATCAAAATACTTCTTTTTGAATGTGTTATAGACGTCGATATGAGGTTTACCCATACAGTCAAGAACTCTGTCGGAAATGTGCTCGGGTGCAACCTTAAGTTGTCCTGAAACGTGATCTTTAACAAGCTTTTTAAAGAAGGAATCGTCCTTATCGTACATCAGATAGTCAAAACGGATGCCCGAACGGATGAATACCTTTTTAACCTTCGGCAGCTGCTCGATTTTCTTGAGCATCTCCATATATTCGGTATGGTCAATCACCAGATTCTTACAGGGAGTTGGTGCAAGACACTTCTTGTTCGAGCAAACTCCGTGCTTTAGCTGATGCTCGCAAGCGGGGTAACGGAAGTTCGCGGTGGGACCGCCAACGTCGTGTATGTAGCCCTTGAAATCGGGCATTTCGGTAATGATTTTCGCCTCGCGGAGAACACTCTCCTCACTTCTTGAACGCACCGTTCTGCCCTGGTGGAATGCCAAGGCACAGAAATTACACGCACCAAAGCATCCGCGGTTGTGGGTTATTGAAAATCTCACCTCTTCTATCGCAGGTACTCCGCCCTCCTTATTATATGAGGGATGATATGTTCTCATATAGGGCAGAGCATAAACTGCGTCAAGCTCGTCCCTCTCAAGTGGGGGCATTGGCGGATTCTGAACGAGTATTTTATTATCGTAATGTTCGATTATGGCTTTACCGTTGATGCTATCCTGATTTTTATACTGAACTCCGAATGCATCGGCATATTTTTTCTTGTCCGTTTTAAGCTCGTTATAGTCGAATTCTGCAGCGACAGGATAATGCACCGTATCCTCGGGATTTGCGAGATAGCAGGTGCCTCTGACGTCTCGGATTTTCTTTACGGGTACGCCCTTATCAAGCAGAAATGCAATTCTGCGAAGGATGTTTTCGCCCATACCGTATGTCAGAATATCAGCACGTGAATCGACCAGAATTGAGCGACGAACCTTATCATCCCAGTAATCGTAGTGAGCAAATCGACGCAGGGATGCCTCAAGTCCACCGATGATGATCGGCACGTCACCGTATGCTTCTCTTATTCTGTTGCAATAAACAATGGTTGCACGGTCGGGACGTTTGCCCATCTTACCTCCTGCACTGTAGTAGTCATAATTTCTTCTGCGTTTTGCCACAGAGTAGTGTGCGACCATAGAGTCTATGTTGCCCGCAGTTACAAGGAAACCAAGGCGGGGACGGCCGAATTCCTTGAAGGGATCGGCACTTTTATAATCCGGTTGGGAGAGGATAGCGATTCTGAACCCCTCGGCTTCAAGCACTCTTGAAATTATTGACACACCGAACGAGGGGTGGTCAACGTACGCGTCTCCCGTAACGTAAACGAAGTCGGGTCTATCCCAACCGCACTCGTTCATCTCGGTACGATTTATGGGTAAAAAACCGAAATTTTCTGTGTTCTTGTTCATTTTTATTTCCTTAAATTTATATTTCAAATTTTGATTTATCTGCTCGTTGTTCGCACTCGCCAAGCTGTTGTTTCGTCCACCTTTTCAAAGGTGGCGCCCCACGCGTAGTGGCGCCCGCCGCGTAGGCGAATCGGC
>JAZNWX010000149.1:0-1524 GCA_045593575.1 Eubacteriales bacterium
AAAGCAATCTTTCAATTCCGTCGGTAAGAGCTATCGGCGTTGTTGTATATGTCAGCAGAATACTGCTTCCCACAATAAGCACAACAATTCTGACAATTAGCTTTACCGCATTGATAATTCCCTCAAGATAAATCGTTATAAATCCAAATTCAACAAGGGGAGCTTCACTGTTTCCGTCCGAAAAGAAAATGTGAATGAGTGACGTGAATGCAATAATAAATATGAGTGACTTGATGGATCTTAAAACCACCTTGACGGGTATTTTTGACAAGAGTATCAAAACAAGTGCCGAAATGAGCAAAAGTGCCATCGACAAAACGGTATTACTTAAAAATACTACCACGATATACAAAAGTGCAAGCACTATCTTTACTCTTGGATCAAGTCGGTGTATGGGTGAATCGACAGCATAATACTGTCCCAAAGTTATATTCTTCATTTCTTACCTTTCAACAAGGCGGCAATTTCTTTAGTTGCTGCCTCTTCAGTATAAATTCCGTTATTTACTGTAATTCCGCGTGCGTTAAGCTCGTGCATAAGAAGAGTTATCTGCGGAACTGCAAGTCCTATCCTTTCAAGCATCTCGGATTCTGAGAAAACCTCATCTCTCGTACCGTTAAGCACTACCTCACCGTGTGAAAGCACGATAATATCATCACAAAGGCGAGCCATATCCTCCATACTGTGACTTACTATCACAATGGTAGCACCCGTTTTTTCACGGTATTTGAAAATTCCGTTCAGGATTATATCGCGTCCCTGCGGATCAAGTCCTGCCGCAGGCTCATCAAGAACAAGCACCTCAGGTCGCATCGCAATAACGCCTGCAATTGCCACCCTGCGTTTTTGTCCCCCTGAAAGCTCAAAGGGATTTTTGCTGAGGATTTCGGCATCAAGTCCTACAAAATCGATTGCCTCTCTTATTCTTTTTGCAATTTCATCTTCCTTAAGTCCCATATTCTTGGGACCAAAGGCAATATCCTTTTCTTCCGTTTCTTCAAAAAGCTGATATTCGGGATATTGCATTACAAGTCCGACACGAAAACGAACCTTGCCTATCTCCTTCGGCTTTTCCCAAATGTCAACGCCGTCAAGATAAACCTTGCCCTCGCTTGGGGTTGAAAGTCCGTTGAGAAGCTGCAGCATAGTGCTTTTACCGCTTCCCGTATGACCGATAAGTCCCGTTATCGAGCCCTCTTTAATTTCTACGTTTACTTTTTTTAGTGCTTCCTTACAATAGGTCGTTCCTTTACCGTAAAAAAACGAAACGTCTTCAAGCTTAATCTTTGCCATTATCTTTTCTTAAGTGCCTTTTCAATCGCGTCTGCACAGGCAGTGGGCGTGTGGCACTCTCCTTCAATTTTGATTCCTTGTTTTTTCAGTGAGTGAACAAGACGAACACATTGGGGAACGTCAAGTCCGCACTCTGCGAGCCTTTCGGGCTGCTCGAATATTTCTGCGGGCGCCCCGTCCATAAGGATTTCACCGTCGTTAAGAACTACTATTCTGTTAGCTCTTGCCGCC
>JAZNWX010000150.1:0-2676 GCA_045593575.1 Eubacteriales bacterium
TTCAAAACCGATAATTCACCCGTGAATTATCGAAAATTTACGCGAGATTTGCGCAAACCCAGGCGATAAAAGTTTTTTGGTTCTTTTTTTTCAAAAAAGAACATCTTCTTCCCTTTGTAACTTCTCCCCCATACCCCCAATTTTACATTTTGCATTTATTCACTGTAGAGGCTGGAGTCCCCGACGGTCCAAAGTAAAGCAATGTCACATAAGCCTTCCTCCGGGAGGAAGGTGCCGAGCCTGCGAGGCGGAAGGAGAGCGCGTCACTAAACCTTCCATATCGCCATTTCCTCTCTCCAACAACCAAAAAAAACAAGGGAGCTTCACAGCTCCCTTTTTTAGTATTGAATTTGTATTACGCCTTTAAAACAACGTCAGCTCTTTCATAGTGACAGCTTTCTGCTTTCACGCAAAACTCAAATCCGTCTGATCCCTCGGGGGGATAGATCGTAGATGACATTACTCTTCCGTCTTCAAAAATCTCAACGGAGAAATCATCCATAACAACGGTCAAGGTGACGTCCTTCTTGCCCGAGAATGGCATACGGCGAATACCGTTAAGCGAATCCTCATCCTTTTCCGCGCCGCCGATGGCTTCACCCGCTTTAGAGCGATCGAATACCCATTTTCCGTCGCAAAGCGTGAGCTTGGTGTAATTATCTCCGCCGCAACGCAGCTTCATTTCAAAGACTTCAAGTCCTGTCGCCTTCACGGTGATAACGCCTCTTGTCAATCTGTCAGTGACCTTGTCACCGTCAAGACTCTTGAGTGCTTTTCCGCAATTAATATCGGGCTCCTGATAAAGTCTTCCCTCTTTGATACAAGCTTTTCTTGCACAGGTAAGCATACCCGCAAAGCCGTACTTTGCGGAGGGCACGTTTCTGTCCCACATATTAAGCCAACCCATAAGAGTGGGCTTGTATGCAAAGGTCTGCGGAGCATAAAAGTCAAAGCCGTAATCAACGATACCGCGCTTTTCTTCATTGAAGCATCCCGTGGAATAATCGATCCTTCCGACCGCCCAGCGGCAGGAATGGATATTGAGATGTTCTCCATCCTCTTTTTCCTGGAACTGCTCGCAGAAGAGTAGATATCCAAGCTCTTCGTTATAATCGGGGCATTCTATCATCGTACCAACAGAATCCTCTCCGTAAATATCGTTAACGAACTCCCATTTGAACAGATCCTCTGACTTATAAAGCAGGATCCTGCCTCTTCCGTCGATCTTTCTTGCCGCAACGAGGCAAAAGAAGCATCCGTCGTGTAGCCACACCTTGGGGTCGCGAAAATCGTTGGGCGCATACCCCTCGGGCAAAAGCTCTTCTCCGATCACCACACCGTGCTTTTTGAAATTAATGCCGTCAGTGCTTTCTGCAAGACATTGGATCTGTCTGACGCTTTCACCGCCTTGATTTTCGATAAAGCCGGTGTAAATAAGCCAAAGCTTTCCATCTTGTACTATCGCAGTACCCGAAAAGCAACCGTTCCTGTCGAAGTCCTCTCCGGGCACAAGCGCCACGGGAAGGTATCTCCAATTGGTCAGATCATCGCTGACAACGTGTCCCCAATGCATGGGACCCCAGTTCGTATCGTAGGGATGATACTGAAAAAACGCGTGATATTGATTTTCGAAAAAGATTAGTCCGTTGGGGTCATTTATCCAACCCACCTCACCCGTTACGTGAAAGGCGGGTTCTTTAGTTTTGGTAATAGTCATATAAATTGGTCTCTCGATTTTTTGTGGTATATCCCCCGCCCCACGGCGGGGGAATTTTTGGTTAAATTAAGGTAAGCTTACTGAATTGCTTGAATAAAGCCTTCGGGTGCAGATTCAAGATTTACTCTGAAATCGTCAATTACAAGGCAACCGTAATCACCGGTAGAGTTGTCAACCACTCTGAAGAAGCATTCAACCTCAGTACCGTGATACTGATAAAAGTAAGAATTCATCCTTGTGTTTACCTTGCCCTCGGCATCGTTGAAGAATCTTGCAATTACAGAACCGTCAGCTCTGCAAAGCTCGATGTATACGTCATGGTTCTTTTCGCCGCCTGCAGCACCGAACTTAAAGGATACGAATGAACCCTGCTTCAAGCTGAACGTTGAGCTCTGAAGAGTACCCTTGGAATTTTCACAGTTGATATCGCCGGGCTGTACAAATGTGAATAAGAATCTACCGTCCTTGGTATCATCGTTCTTTGTATACCAGCCTGCATCAATCTCTGTTTCCAATACCCAACCGAGTGTGTTGTGAGCACCCGCTTCGGTAATGTTCATCGTCCAACCGTCAAGATTGCCCGTTTCAAAGCTTCCGTTATCGATAGTATATTTAATGTTGCCCTTGATGTCGATAGCCTCGATGCCCTCGGGCTTGCTTGTGTGATATGTCACAACGTTATCAAAGGATACGCAGCCCCAGCCGCCATCCGCCTGGTCAACGACCTGGATTCTTGCGGTTCTGCCGATATAAGCGGAAAGATCTGCAACGTACTTAATGAGAACTGCATCTTGCTGTGCCTGCTGATGATATCTTGCAAGCACCTCGCCTGTGACCGCGTCAATAACCTGAACGTAGCAGAGTACGTTTCCGCCGCCACCAAGCATAAATGAAATGTAGCCCGTGCCGCCTATCTCGAATACAGAGCTTGTAAGAGTTCCGCGGTTGCCCTCTCTCAT
>JAZNWX010000151.1:0-1772 GCA_045593575.1 Eubacteriales bacterium
CCCTTATACTCAACCGCTTCGCCGTAAGTGTACTGCTCGGTTGCAACAATTACGTCTTCGACTATCCAGTTTACGGTGTAGTATATTTCGGTTCTGTCAAATATTGCGTAGTACTCGTCCTTTTCGCATGTCGCGGGCTGATTTTCGTCAGCGATTCCGTCATTATTAACGTCCCAACCGACAAAGGTATAAGTATACATATTGTCAGCTTCCAACACGGGGACTTCTGTCATAACAGGAATCTCTCCCCACTCGACATCACTGCAAGCAAATTCATATGGAGGCTCATCGGGATATCCGTAATACCAAGCAACGCGAATATATTCACTTATGGTAAGATCATAATACGACTTGAAACCATCCGCGAATACAAATTCAAGTGTGTACTCACCGTTCTCGAATTCATTCCATACCCCAGTGCTAATATAAAGCGTATTGCCGTCCATATAATACCAGCTACACGAATCGGGATAATAGAGTTCTTCGCCTATGGCAATGTACTGAAGCTCTTGATCCGTATTCAACGTGATACACAAATCTTCCCATGAATAGTCGCGGTACAATTTACCCGAGGTGGGCGAGATTCCGATCAGCTCATTCATATCAATATCGTCATCATCAGAGCTGGTCAAAGCCGCTCCGGTGGAAACGTTGATCTTGGTTTCGTTATTCGCTGTTACATATTCAGTATCTGCCTCAACGCTTGCAACCAGAACATAACTTATGGCTCCCATCTCCTGCTCATCAAGAGCCACCTCAAAGAGCTGGTTCTGATTGTAAGAAAGTGTCTGAGTCGTGAAAGTGGCGATCGGCTCAGCATCGGGTTGATTCTGATCTATGACTTTTACAATACACTGTGCAGGCAGATAACCGCGGTTAGCTACGTTAAGTACGAGATAATACTTATCAACAGTAACATCGGAGTTTTCATCCACGTTTTGGCTGATTACCACCTGCTTGCCGAAGATCTCAAAATCACTGTACCAGAGAGTGATCTCTTCGGATTTTCCGTTTACTGTTACGGTATATGCCTCACTTGAAACCGCACCGGGTGCAAACGCAACCTTTACATACGCAGTTTCGCCCGAAGCAAGGGACGTGCCCAGAGCGTTGGCGTCTTCATCATAGAATCCTGTACGCGAGCTTTCAATACCTGTTCCGGCATAGAAGATCGCGATATCAAGAGCTTTGATATCGAGCGGCTGATATCCGTCGTTGGTAATCTTCAGAGTGATTTCCGCATCCTGATCAGGTGAAATTTCTCCATAAACAAAGGTTACGTCCTCCATATGATAATCCACGGGAAGATCAAACAGATAGGTTTCGGCGGAATATGCCGAAATAAATTCGCCCGTCTCAGAGTCATACATAGATTCGGATACAAGCATACTAAGCAGGATCTTGCCGTCAAAGGTGGTGCCGTCCGTCGTGTCTACGTCCTTAACCGTCATAGCCTCAAACGAGCTGACGTATTTGTAAGACCCAAGATCTGTAAGCTGAATGGGCTTATTCCATACACTGTCGGTCTTAAAAATCGCAAAGATATTCGATCCGGTCGGTTCTGCCTCGTTAATCGACTCTTCTATAGGATATACCGTATTATTTACATAGAGAATTGCTACGGCGTTTCCGCTTTCGTCCTTTATTATCTCATAAGACTCCGGGAATTCACCTATTGCTTCCTCAAACAAGCTGTCGGTTATTTCTACCGCAGATTCTTCAACAACATTCACAGAGTAAATATTGTTTTCAGAATAACACATAGCTTTTCC
>JAZNWX010000152.1:0-2442 GCA_045593575.1 Eubacteriales bacterium
GTTCGGTCTTTTTCATACCGATAGTGCCACCCGTGTATATAATTAAAACTTTACTTGATTTCATTTTTTGTTATATCTCCTTTTGAGACTACAGGATAGATCAAAGCTTAATATACTTTCTTTTCAATTCTCCATAATACCACTTGGGTACAACCGAATTAAAATTATCGTAATTTTCAAAAGCTCTTTTACATCTTTCGACCATCCCATCAATATCGTCCTGACCGAATTTCTCAGCCCATTTTATTGAAAAGAGTGATGCGTGTGCAACGTAAACTGCAAGCGTCCCCCAAAAATCTGCGGGAATTTCATCATTAAAATACGCATCGATCTGCCCTATGGAATAAGGAACACTAACTTCAATTCCAAAGCTCTCAAGCTTATAAAATTCTTCGTAAGGATCGCCAACTTCCCAACGGTTGAAGTCGATAACACCGATCTCACCGTTCGGCATATAGATAAGGTTACCCGGATGGAAATCACCGTGCTGATATACCGGAGCTTCTTTCCAAATAAGGCCTATACTATTCTTTACAAATTCAATCACCATCTCATCGTCAGCAACTCGCAGGTGCGTTGCTTCTTCGTAACGACACAGTTGACAGAGCTTTTTTTCTCTTTTGGTTTGAGTGGGAATATCACATTCATCAATCGGGATCGAATGTATTTTTCTCAAAATCTTCCCTGCCTTTCTGCCGAGAAGATATTGCTCTTTTTCTGAAAGAGTCGGGAGTACTTCTTCAAGATCCTCACCCTCAACAAAGGTAAGGAGCATATAGCAGCTTTTTCCCGCGTTGCAAATACCAAAATCCACGGGGTGCGACATCGCAAAACCAAGCTTTGAATACTTTTTAACTATTTCGAATTCCTTTTTCTTGTTATCAAAAGCCGAAATATCGGAAATTCTGAGAAGGAGAGCTTGTCCGTCTTGCGTTTCGATTTTATACTTTTCATCACTCGACCAGCCCTTTGAAATCTTCTCACAGGAAAGCCAAGACGAGCTGTTTTTTATAGAAAACATACACTCTCCTTCCGTAAAAATCTTATTCTATAAGCATCGCATCGCCAAATGAGAAAAATCTATATTTTTCCTCAACTGCCGTATGATACGCGTTCATCATTTTTTCTTTATCGTAAAATGCAGAAACAAGCATCAAAAGTGTGCTTTCGGGCAGGTGGAAGTTCGTGATAAGGGCATCAACTGCCTTGAATTTGTATCCGGGATAGATAAAAATTCCCGTATCTCCCTCACCTGCAGGGATAATTCCGTCATCACTTGCAACACTCTCGATAGTTCTGCAGGATGTCGTTCCAACGCAAATAAGACGTCCGCCCTTTGCTTTTCTCTCGTTGATGATGTCAGCACTCTCCTTTGTAACCGCAAAATGCTCTGTGTGCATAACGTGCTCGTCAATTCTGTCCGCCTTTACCGGACGGAACGTGCCAAGTCCAACGTGCAACATCACGGGTACAATCGCAACGCCCATATCTCTGATTTTTTGCATCAATTCAGGGGTAAAGTGAAGGCCCGCTGTGGGTGCAGCCGCCGACCCCTCTTCCCTTGCATAGACGGTCTGATAACGGCTCTTATCCTCAAGCTTTTCGGTAATGTAAGGTGGAAGCGGCATAAGACCGATTATATGCAAAATCTCGTAAATATTTGAATATTTTTCTCTGTCGTAATCGAATTTTATATAGCGATTACCTTCTTCGGTAATCTCAACTATCTCACCGTGGAGTGCCCCCTCGCCAAAGACTAGCTTTGAACCGATTTTGGCTCTTTTTCCCGGTTTAACAAGAGTTTCCCACGTGTCAAGTCCGTGGTTTTTGAGGAGCAAAAGCTCAATTTTCGCCTCTTCTCTGCCCAGGGCGTGACCGTAAAGACGTGCAGGAATTACCTTTGAATCGTTAATAACAAGTGTGTCACCCTCACGAAGATAGTCGCAAATATCAAAGAAGTGCTTGTGTGTGATTTCGCCACTCTCACGGTTTATGACCATAAGACGTGAAGAATCCCTTGGTTCAAGCGGTGTCTGTGCAATTAATTCCTGGGGTAAATCGTAGTAAAAATCCGACGTCAAAAGGTCGGTGTGTGCCTTTTCGTTGATAATAATTTTGTCCATTTTTAGTCCTGTCTATATCAATTTCTGTTTTTCAACATATTATGTCAATATACATTATACTATATTTTTGTTATTTTTTCAATAATATTTTGGAATTTTGTGAACCTCATTTTAAAGTTAAATTGGGGGGTGTCGAGCAGTTTATCCTCGCTCGTTGTCATTCTGGAGGGAACCCAGCCGAGATTCTATCGCTTCGCTCCAGAATGACACTTCGTGTCCGGCTGGGTGACCGATAGAATCTCGAGCGATAATATCCCCCCGCAAACTTTGTGCGATTGTTTCGTCCACCTTTTCAAAGGTGGCGCCCCACGCGTAGTGG
>JAZNWX010000153.1:0-7110 GCA_045593575.1 Eubacteriales bacterium
TCACAGAACGACATGGCTACGATCCGACTTATTGAAATGGTTTTTTGCGGAGGTGCTCAAATACCGATGATGCAAAGAAGAGGTAATATCGCCGAAGTGGTCTTGTGTTTGAGTGCAGGATTGCTGGGCAAGTGGGGAACACCTGCTTGACTGTCACATTATTGTGGAGTGCTTGCTTTCGAATTGTTAAACTAATTATGCAGTTTTGCGGTCGGAGCACTTTGCTCCGACCTATTTATTTTGCAAAAATACATATAAGGAAGGTTCAAAAAATGAACAGAACACACATCAAATTAATTTCACTCGTTGCAGTTATCTGCATGCTTTTCACAATGCTTTCACTTGTTGCTTGCACACCTAAAACCAATGCTGCAAGTGACCTTGAAACTATCAAAGAAAAAGGTAAAATCGTTGTTGGTATGGAATGTGCTTATGCACCCTATAACTGGACCACAACAACTCCCGGTGAGCATACAGTTCCGATCTCTAATAATCCCGGTGCATATGCTGACGGTTATGACGTGGTTATTGCAAAAGCGATTGCAGACGGACTTGGTGTTGAGCTCGAAATAAAGGCTATTGAGTGGGGAGGACTTATTCCCGCACTTGAAGCAGGACAGATCGACCTTGTTATAGCAGGTATGTCACCTACAGAAGAAAGAAAGCTTTCTATCGACTTTACAGATACTTATTTTGATTCAGAGCTTGTTATGGTAATCCGTAAAGACGGTGCATATACAAATGCAACATCCATTCAGGATTTCTCAGGAGCTAAGATCACAGGTCAGCTCTCTACATTCCACTATGACGTAATCGACCAGATAAACGGTGTAAACAAGGGAACAGCTCTTGAAGATTTCAGTGCACTTATTATGGCACTCGACGGTAAATCCATCGACGGTTACGTTTGTGAAAAACCCGGTGCAGTTTCGGCAGTTGCTGCGAACTCTAACTTCACATTTATTGAATTTGAAGAAGGTAACGGATTTGTTTGTGATCCTGCAGAATCCTCAATTTCTGTAGGTCTTCGTAAGGAATCAAATCTCACACCCGAAATTAACAAAATACTTGCTTCTTTGGATTCTCAAAAAGAAGCAATTATGAATGCAGCTATCTCTCGTCAGCCCGTATCTCAAGATTAATTTTCTATTCAGGTGAAAAATGAGTTTATTTGATTGGATTCTAAGATTACTTGATGAATACGGTGAGTCATTTTTAAACGGTACAAGGAACACATTGATAATGGCTCTTGCCGGTACAATTATTGGTTTTTTGATTGGCCTTATTATTGCAATTATAAGAACGATACCAACAACAAAAAATACTAATATTGTTCTGAAAATTTTCCTCAAGGTAATAAATTTTATACTTAATGCGTACGTTGAAATAATTAGAGGAACTCCTATGCTTGTACAGGCGATTATCCTCTATTACAGCATTTTTGTTCCTATGGGAATACACGACATCGGTGCCAAAGTACTTGGAGAAGGTATAGTTTCTGCAATTATTATTATTTCTTTTAATACCGGTGCGTACATGGCAGAAATCGTTCGTGGTGGTATTATGTCCATAGATAAAGGACAGTTTGAGGGAGCCCATTCCATTGGTATGAATCATTTTCAAACAATGTATCACGTTGTTCTTCCTCAGGCGATCAAAAATATTATGCCTTCGATCGGCAACGAATTCGTTGTAAACATCAAGGATAGCTCAGTATTGAACGTTATAGCTATTACAGAGCTGATGTTTGCAGCTAATCAAGCCGGCGGAAGTTATCATAAGCCGATTCCTGCATATATAATTATTGCAGTTATCTATTTCATACTTACATTTACGGTAACAAGAATTCTTCGCCTTGTCGAAAAGAAGCTTGCAGGTAGTGATTCCTATACAATATGCGGTTCACAGTCAGATTCAAACGCAGAGATTCACGTAAAAAAAGAGAAGAAGGAGTTCAGATAATGGAAAACGTAATTACATTAAAAGACCTTAGAAAAAGCTTCTCCGGACGTGAAATTCTGAAGGGAATTGACCTCGAAATCAAAAAGAATGAGGTTGTGTCGGTTATCGGTTCTTCGGGAAGCGGTAAAAGTACGATGCTTCGTTGCATCAATCTTCTGGAGGATGTTACAAACGGCGACATACTTTTCTACGATAAAAGTGTTGTTAACGGCGGAATTAATATAAATGAATACCGTTCTAAAATAGTGATGGTATTTCAGCAGTTCAACCTTTTCAATAATATGACGGTGCTTGATAACTGCGTTCGTCCTCAAACAGTAGTTCTTGGAAGAAAAAAAGATGAAGCTAAAGAGATTGCAATGAAGTATCTTGCCAAGGTTGGAATGGCTGAATATATCAATGCCCGTCCCGCACAGCTTTCTGGCGGTATGAAGCAGAGAGTTGCTATTGCACGTGCACTTTCGATGAATCCTGAGGTAATACTTTTTGACGAGCCAACATCAGCACTTGACCCTGAGATGGTAGGAGAGGTTCTTGACGTTATGCGTGAGCTTGCAAAAGAGGGACTTACTATGATAGTAGTAACTCACGAAATGGCATTTGCCCGTGACGTTTCAGACAGGGTAATCTTCATTGACGACGGTGTTATTTGTGAAGAGGGAGATCCCAAGGAATTCTTTGCAAATCCCAAAACTGCTCGTGCGAAGGCATTCTTGTCAAGATTCTTGAATTAGAATAAAAGGAGCTTATATAAGCTCCTTTTTTTGTTGCAATTTTGTATTTTGTATGATATAATAATAAAAAGAGGTGATAATATGTCAAATAAACACGTAGAGTACAGACGAATAGTTGAAAATGCCGAAAAGGCGGTTCTTTGTATTCACGGTATTCTGGGTACGCCAAATCATTTCAGAGAGTTGATTCCACTCATTCCCGATGATTATTCAGTAATAGCTATGGCAACTGCAGGGCATTGTTCAAGCGTAAGTGATTTTTCTCATTCTTCACTTGAAATGTGGGAAGAAAGTGTGCAAAAATCAGTTGATGAATTGCTTTCAACACATAAAGAGCTATATATTCTTGGGCACTCAATGGGAACCCTGTTTGCAATTGAGCAGGCAATTAAGGAACCGAGAGTTAAGGGTATATTTTGTCTTTCTATCCCCATCAAGGTTCGTGTGCGAGCAAGAATGATACCTATGGCGATCAGAGTATACAGAAACAAGATAAAAGAAGATGATATCGTTACACTTGCCCTCAGAGAATGCTACGGTTGTTCGCACGAAAAGAACATTTTTAAATATTTGGGATGGATACCAAGATTTCTTGATCTATTTAAATTGATCAAAAGGGTACGCAAAAATCTTGACAAATTAGATACACCGTGTTGGGCATATCAATCACTTCCCGATGAGCTTGTATCTCCAAAATCGGTTAAGATATTAAAAATGGAGTCAAATATACGAGTGGTTAGTCTTCGACATTCAACTCATTTTTATTATGAGCCGAGAGAAATGAAATTATTGAAACAAAGATTTGAGGTATTTTTACGTAACTGAAAAAATCCCACCGAGATCGGTGGGATTTTGTATTTTAGTTATCAAGATGTTGTTTTGCCATTTTTTCTGCTCTTTCAACTGCTTTTTCTGTTTCGATAGCATTGAAAATTTCAAACTCCATATCAGCTCTTTTTTGCTTAATTGAACGTTTGATAGCATATATCTCGGCACGCACGATGTCTATTTTTTCAATAAGTATTTTCATTTTATGATCGGCACTTGAGCCCGCTTTAACCTTTTGGTAAGCTACTCTACCGAACTGCTCGTAAAGATCTGCAAGGTTAGCTTCTTTTCTGGCGAGCTTAATGTGAAGGGAAGCAGTGTCGGTGAGGTCACCTGTTTTGGAAACTGCTTTGCTTGCGGCTCTTCTGACGCCACGACCGATATCATTCCACTTGGACATAACAATCCTCCTTATATGTTTATACACAAACATTATACTATTTTTTTCTTAAAAAGTAAATAGTTTTGTTATATTTTTTTATAATTTTGTAAAAATATTATTGAAAGGGAGTGATTTTTTATGAATATGGATAAGCAAACATATAAAAAATACGCAGAAGCACACGCACCGCGTTCACCAATTGCTAAGAATTGCTTCAATGCTTTTTGCATCGGTGGACTTATTTGTGCAATAGCTCAAGGACTGAATGACATCTATAATATAGTATTGGGGATAGAAAAAGATGACTCGGGCTTACTTGCATCTTGCACACTTGTTCTTGTTGCGGTTATACTGACCGCCTTGGGTGTGTTTGACGAAATAGCAAAGGTTGCAGGTGCCGGAACGTTGGTGCCTATCACGGGCTTTGCCAATGCGGTAGTTTCACCGGCAATCGACAGTAAATCAGAGGGATTTGTTTTGGGAGTGGGTGCTAAGATATTCACCGTTGCAGGCCCTGTTCTGCTTTACGGAATACTATCGGGAGCGATATATGGACTTGTCTATTTTTTCATTTCATTAATATAAGAAAAGCCCTGAAAACAGGGCTTTTTGTGTTTTATATTAATCACCTAATTTAATATTTATACCGCCACCGCTGTGTGAATCGCTTTCAATTTGGATATATGGCTGAAGTGCCTCTGCCATATTGCAAATGGGCATTGATTGAATATATACTTTGCCGGGGCCTGTAACACGGGTGTGGAATATACCTTCACCGCCAAAGAAGAGATTTTTTGCACCTTTGATGGTCTGAATATCCATTGTACAGGTTTCACTCATTGCAGCGAGATAACCTGTGTCAACTATGATGCTTTCACCGTAAGCAAGAGTGTATTCCTTACAGTGTCCGTCAATTTCAAGAAACACCATACCGTTTCCACTGATTTTTTGCATAATAAATCCTTCACCGCCAAACAATCCTCTGCCAAGACGCTTTTGGAAGTAAATTGAGAGATCAAGCCCTTTTTCCATCGCCAAAAAGCCACGCTTCTGAACGATGATACTGTTACCGGGAGTAACTTGGAAGGGAATTATTGAACCGGGAAAGCTTGATGCAAAAGCAATCATGCCGCTACCGTTTTCGGCGGTATATTCGTTTAAGAAAATGGATTCACCGGAAAACATACGTCCGAAAACCTTGCCAATACCTCCGCCGCCTGTGTTGGTTTCCATTTTCATATTAGGACTCATCCAGCTCATAGCACCCTTTTCGGTGCAGAGGGACTGTCCTTGCTCGGGATAACATATTACAACAGGCAGATGCCCGCCTTCTATTTCATATCTGATCATAATTTATATCCTTTCTATCTTAAAAAGATTAATAAAAACATTATACCATAGAGAATTACGAGATGAAGAGGATAGAAAACATAGAATAAGTATTTGAGCTTTTTACTTCCTCTTTCACCGTTGTACAAAAGCATAAGAGGAATTGTTAAGAGTGACCACCATTGCATATTTTTTTGTGATACGATGGACATAATCACAAGTAAAGCTCCGCACAAAATTGCCCTTAACCATTTATTCGGAGCAAAATATACTATAATAGGAATAAGGAGTCCCCAAATGCCGTAATCTATATCGAATTTATAGCTTGCAAGTGCAATCGGGAAATATATGTATGCAAAAAGAACTGCGGCTACGAACAATACCATTAATATACGGTTAATGATTTTCTTATTCTTAATGAATGACTCTATAGCAAATATAGTTGCAATAGATAAAGAGAAATTAACCAGAATACCCTGATAGATACTGCCGTTCATAAACACAAAATACACGATTTGAAAAACAATAGCCATAGCGGCAATCATTCCCAAATACCTTTTTCGATTTTTGGTATATCGGCAGCCCTCAGCAATCATATATGCATAGAGAGGGAAGGCAAGACGACCGATGTATCTTAATACCGTAACCTTGGGAAAAAGCACAAGACCAATATGGTCAATCAGCATACTTATCATCGCGATAATCTTAAGTTGGTTGTTGTTTAGACCCTTAAAAATACTATTTTTAGTAAGTTCTGACATAAAAACACCTATTTCTAATATTTATTAAAATAATTGTATCATAAAATGATAATAAAATCAACAATTTATTTTATTAAAAATTGAATACAAAAGAGACAAAAGCACTTGACACTAACTTAAATTTATGGTATAATCCATTTGTTGTAAAAATTGGGATATAGCCAAGCGGTAAGGCACCAGACTTTGACTCTGGCATCTCGATGGTTCGAATCCATCTATCCCAGCCAAAAAAAGACTGTAATTTTGATACAAAATTGCAGTCTTTTTTTATCCATTACGGTGTAATGGCATATCATCACCGCACGAAGTGTGGTGGATATCATCAAAAAGAGCGATTTATTTCGCTCTTTTTTGCATATCATCACGCTTTTAGCGTGTATTAAACTCCGTAATGATGATATACAATGCTCCGCATTGATGATATACTCGTCCAAAAGCGAGATATGCTCGTTTTCGGACGGATGATATACACTTTCTGCGAAAGCGATTAAAGTTACAGCCCCTTTTTTTGTTTTTAGCCGTAAAATACAAATCGTTCACTTTATACCCCTTTCGTTCAATTTATGGGGTATCGTTCAATTATTGATTTACTGAAGAAACGCCTTGATTTTAGCTAGATATTATGATATAATAAACTCACCGATAAACAAGAATTTATCTCCCTTCCCATCTCCCCAAAAAACAAGCAGCAACCCGCAATTTACATTTTGAAACTTATAATTGGTGGAAAAATCTAACACAATTTGTTAAAATGATATCATCAAATACAGAAAGGATATATCATATGACAATAGGCGAAAAAATCACTAAACTTAGAAAAGAACAAAATTTGACGCAGGAGCAATTTGCGGAAATATTAAATGTATCAAGGCAATCTGTGTCAAAATGGGAACTGAACATAACATATCCAGATACAGATAAGTTAATAAGAATTAGTAAGTTATTTAACTGTTCATTGGATTTTCTCTTGAAGGACGAGATTGAGAGAATGGACATTAACGTTGTATCTGCCAATGAAGAAGGAAAATATAACAAAATATATGCACTGATATTGACTTATTTGTCCTTTCCGCCACTCTTTGGATGGCTTGTAGGAATTTTTTCTCTCAAATTT
>JAZNWX010000154.1:0-21759 GCA_045593575.1 Eubacteriales bacterium
ATGAAAGGAAAAAGTATATGAAAAAAACAAAAATTATTGCACTGTTGCTTTTGGTTTGCACGGTGACGCTTATGTTTACATCTTGTGCAAGTGATAAAATTGAGAAACCCGAAGATACTAACCTCGAATATTGGATTTTAGACAAGCTTGATACTGATGGATGTACGGAGCTTTATAAGGGAAATGACGTCTATCATTATTTGGCTAAGGGCTACGAAGCAGAAACAAACGAAAACGGAAATTTGGTAGCCCCCGAAGCTGCTGTTACTTACCTGGTAGAAAAATATCCTTATCGAGATTGGGGTGCTTTGTGGAGAATTAGTTGTATAACTATTACAGATCCCAATGTTTTTGTTTGGGGATTGAATATAAATTCAACACGTGAAGAATTTATAAGTGTAATGACAGATTTGGGATTTGAATTAAAGGGTGAAAACGAAAAAACAATTACTTACTCACTCAATAGGAATATAATTAATTTGTGTTATGGTAGAAGCCTGCAGATATGGTATAACATCCCAATGTTTGGTAGTTATTTCTTGTAATGAACAGGAGATTTACTTGTAAAAAATAACTTTTATCAATTGCAATTATATCATTAACTTTTTTGATTTTTTTGTTTTCGTCACTAAATGTTAATGCCACCGAGAACGAAGAAGTTGCTCTTATCTTTAGCAAGGAAGATGAGGACGGTCTTATATAAAGAACCCCCGACGGATTTTTGATTCCGTCGGGGGATTGTTTATTTATTGGTAAATATAAAATAGATGAAAATCAATTCAATTGCGATAATTACAAGTGACGCAATATGGAACACAAGGTCGGCAAGTGACGATTTTTCAACGGTGCTATGCTTTTTATCCACCAGCTTTAATCGGGCGAGTACGGGAAGTGCGGCAGTCAGAACGCTGATGATTATTGCGGCTTCAAGAGGGAACATTATAAGATTCTTGGCGATTCTCATTCCGTTTATTATACTGTATGCTTTTGCGTTGTCCACTCCCACATACAAATACAAATACCATTTATTAAAAAGAGAGGTCATTACAATATTGCAGATGAAATTCACCACAAATTTTGATGCGAAAACTCTGCTTACGTCAATTTTTCTTCGCCAGAAGAACAAAGCGAAGATAAATGAGCTCATCATCTCAACGAGCATAAACGGCGGAAAATATTCTGCCATCTGACCTGTGACAATACAGCCGAGCAGATCGCTGACTGCTCCAACAACAAGACCGACAACGGGGCCGTAAATGATTGAACCGAGTGAGTTGACATAGGCGTCAAGTGAGATGCTTAGTCCTGCTGCCAGGGGTATTTTTATAAATTTAACTACAATTCTGAGGGCGACTATAAGGGCAGCTATTGTCAACATTCTGACGTCTTTGAGTTGCTTTGCCGCTTCAAACCAATATTTTTTCGATAAAATTCTGTTTTCTTCGCGTTTTGTATTTATTGTTTGCATAAAAAATCCTCCTTCCCAGCGTGCTGAAAAAGAGAATACTGCCCCTTATTTCACAGCGGGATGCGAACCCTGTACCGCAGAAAAATCTTTCGTCCATAGGGCAACTCCCCGTCCCCGATGGCACTTCACGCACAGGATTCTACTCTGTTTTGTTTATTCTACCACATTTTTATAGAAAAGGCAATAGTATTTTAAAAGAAACTGTTGCCAAAAAAAGAGAAGCCCTGACGAGCTTCTCTTTTTAAGTTAATTCCAATTAAATCTGTATTTTTTCAGTATTTTCAGCAATCCCGTACCAAGCAGGGTGGCGGAGATAAGCTCTCCTATGCAGACCGTGAGTGCAATTAACGGCAGAGCCATATCGGTTACGCCGAATCCGTAAACCAGGACAAGCGGAATAATGACCGTGTTAGCCAACACCGTGGGAATTGTGATCAGCCACTCTCTTTTTCTAAGACAATAGCCAAGCACAGCACCAAGCAGGGTGGCAAGAGTGCCGAATACTACGTCAAGAAGATTAGCACCCGTTACGAGATTTGACACAAGGCAACCGACGGTAAGTCCGGGGATGGCGGCAGGTGTAAAAAACGTTAGAACGCAGAGTGATTCTGAAATTCGTATCTGTATTGCACCTGACGAGAGTCCAAAAACAGCCGAAACGAGTGTTAAAACGACGTATAACGCCGCAATCATTGAGGATACGGTTAAAAAACGCACCCTTTTTAGATTTTTTCTTTTCATTTTTTTGTACTTCCTTAGTTTTGTTTTAGGTGAGGATGGTTACGAACTCACCGAGAGTTATTATACAATAATGTTTGATAAAAGTCAAGAATTTATTACCGTTCCGCAAAAAATGACACCGCAATAAAGAGCACGTAGCAAGCAAGTGAGGGTACGGAGAGCAAAAGCTCAACTAAGTGCCAGAAGGTACGCTCACGCGGAGTTGAACGTATAAAATTCTCGCCAAATTTGGTGTGGGAATACTTGCGATACAGTCTTGATAGGTGAGAAAGCAGGAAAATTGCTACTATCAGGGTTAGAATTGCAACTATAAACGCAAAAAGCTCAAAATTTGAACTTACGCTTTTGACCGATATCATAGTTGGTTCAACGAACACCGCATAAAAGTTATAAAGGATATGTATTGCCACACTTATTGCAATCGAATCGGTTGCATAGAGCACTATACAAAGGATCATACCAACAAAGAATCTCGGTATCAAGAGCTCAAGGTCAAAGCCGAGTAAGGCAAAGAATATGGATGAGAATACCGTGCTTGTCATTCTTCCGCGTCTGTCGTGCTCTCTGATGAGCGAGCCGCGAAAGATCAGCCCCTCAAAAACGGGAGGAATGACGCAAAATGCGAGAACGAGATAGAGATCGTTAAATAAATTGCCGTTTCTGTGGGCGAAAAATGCGTTATACAGAGGGAATTCGGTATATTTTCCGCTTATAAACGCGAGCTTAAGCAAGGTTGAACCAAGCATTAAGAGTACGGTTGACAGCAATATTGTGTAGATGTGATATCTCTTGGGAAGGGAAAGGTGGATTGTCGGCACGTACTTTTTGCCGCCCCTTGTTGCCCTGAACAAAAAGAAGGGAACCAAAAAAGAGAAGGCGAGCATTGGTATCATCCACCAGTTATTTGCAAACAGAAGTGCGTTATTCACAAAATTGAATATTGAGAGAAAGATCATTATCAGCAGTACAAGAGTGGCTGTGCCCGAGGGGGAGAATATCATCTCAACAAAAAAATCCTTAATTTTTTTGAGCAAAATAATGCACCTCGCTTTCTGTAATAAGTATGTCAACGGGAACGTCGTGTCTGTTACTTGGCAGAGCATCAACAACGAGTGAAGAATAGCAAATGCCTATTGTTACTCCTTCAAAGTCGGTCAAAAACCTGTCATAAAAGCCCCTTCCGTAGCCAAGGCGGTGTCCGTTCTTTGAAAAAGCAAGGGCGGGAACGATGCAAATTGCACTTTTGTCGGGATGTATTTGCTCGTTATCCTCGCTCGGCTCAAGGAGTCCGAAGCTTGAGGGCAAAAGGGAGTCGATCCTATTGATTTTTCTGAACAAAAGTGAAGAATTTTCGTTCCGGCAAACGGGAAAAGCAACAGTTTTACCCATTTTCAGACAAAGCTCAAAAATGGGCAGAGTTGAAATTTCGTTTTTCGTCGGGTAATAGAGCAATACGGTTTTCGCATCCTTGAATTCTTGGCATTTTGCCAGCTTTTCGCATACGGAATCGCTAGCATTTTCTATAAATTCTTCGCCAAAGCTATCACGCAGAGCACGATATTTTTGGCGAAGATGTTTTTTGTCTGAAGTATTCATTATTTGATTATTGCCGAGAGGGCGACTTCGTCGGCTTTTTCTTTTGAGCAAAGTGTCTCAACTATCATAAGAGAAAATTCCGCGGCACAGCCCATTCCCTTGGCGGTGATTATGTTTCCGTCGCGAATAACTCTTTCGTCGGTGAATGTTGCACCGTCAAGATACTCTTCAAATCCGGGATAGCAGGTTGCTTTTTTGTGTTTGAGATAGCCGGAAATTCCGAGAATTGAAGGGGCAGCACAAATTGCACAGACCAGCGAGCCATTCATTATTGAACGGGCGAGAGTATCGATTACTACCTCGCTCTCTTCAAGATTTATTGTACCGGGCATACCTCCGGGGAGAATTATTGCCTCGGGAATATCTGCCCCAAGCTCACTTTCAAGAAGGTCGGCAACAACCTCTATGCCGTGTGCTCCCTTAACGGTTTTGCTCTTACCCACAGCAACTGTTTTAAGGTCAAGACCTGCACGTCGAAGCACGTCAACGGGTGTGAGTGCTTCAATTTCCTCAAAGCCCTCTGCCAAAAATAAATATATCATAATTTTCTCCATTGGGTTTTAAATTATCGATTTACGAGAAATTCTCACAAATTTCAATTATTTATTAAAATAATTTACGAGTTCAGAGATAGCAACCTCGTTTTCCTCTCTTGTGATAAGGTTTTTAACCTTTACAGCACCGTTTTCAAATTCGCTGCCGCCCATAATTACGATGTGAGAGTAATTTTCCTTGATGGCGTAATCAATCTGCTTGCCGAACTTCTTTGTTCCGAGATAAAGGGCACTTGTTATGCCTGCGTCACGAAGAGATGCGGTGAGTGCGATATATTCCTTGTAAGGAACGTCATTGAATCTTGCAACAAGAACCTTTGTGTTGCCCACGTTGAAATCGGGAACAAGGTTATGAGTTACAAGGAAGTTTTCAAGAGTAACGTCGCCCATACCGTAACCGACACCGCTGACCTTTGCATTTTTAACAAAAAGTCCAACAAGGTTATCGTATCTTCCGCCACCGTACATAGCACGGTTGTTTTCGGGTGCCTCGTCAAACACCTCAAATACTGTTCCTGTATAATAGTCAAGACCGCGGATAATTCCGAAATCAAATACGCAATACTTATCAAGTCCTGTTTCCTTGAGGAGTGAGAAAAGGTCAGAAAGCTCCTTTGCACCAAGAGAATCGGGGCAGAGAGCAGTTGCTTCTTCAACACTCATTGTGTAAAGAGCATCAATTCTTGCGAGCTTTTCAGCATCAATGCCAAGCTCACCCATTTCCTTTTCATAAATCTCACGCGGAATTTTATTCTTCTTGTCAACAACTTTAGAAACGAGCTTTGCACCCTCTGCGTCCGCACCGCTGATTGCACAAATTACGTCATTGAAGAAGCGGCGGTTGTTGATATGTACCTTGAACATTGTTTCGTCGGCACCGAACACACGAAGAACGTCAATGGCACTTTCGATAATGTCCATATCCGCCTCAAATCCGTCGCAACCGAAAATGTCAACGTTGAGCTGCCAAAACTCACGAAGGCGTCCGCGTTGCGGACGTTCGTAACGGTACATATTGGGTATTGAAAACCACTTAAGAGGCATATTGAGATCGTTCATTTTTGCCGCAACCATACGGGCAACGCTTGGCGTCATCTCGGGACGGATAGCAAGCTGACGGTCACCTCTGTCTGTGAAGTTATAGGTTTGTTTTTTAGCAATTTCCTCACCACTCTTGGCAATATAAAGCTCAAGCTCTTCGATCATCGGTGCGTTGTATTCTTCATAAGCTGATTTTTCAAGCACCTCGCGGATTTTGCCAAAGAACCAATTGCGAAAACGCATCTCGGCAGGATAGAAATCTCTTGTGCCCTTATAGGGCTGTGTGGATAATAAATTATTACTCAAAATACTGTCCTCTTTTCATAAAAGATAAATAAACATATATATTCAGTTTAGTATAACACAAAATTTTGCTTTTGTCTATAAATTTACAAATAAATTTTGATTTTATAAAGAAAAGCCACATCGCAAGGATGTGACTTTTATTGATCTATTTACCCGTTATCATTGCAATTCCTTTTTCAAGGTTTTCAAGATTGAGTGCACCGCTTGCACGGGCTATGGGTGTTCCGTTTGCATCAATGAAATATGTTGTGGGAAATGCGGATACTGAGTAGGCATCAAGCGCAAGTCCTTTTGTATCAAAAAACACGGGGAATGTATAGCCGTTTTGGTTGATATAGCTTGTTGCAGATGATATTGTTTCGTTTACACCGTCGGTCGCGTTTACCATAACGAACTGAACGTCGGGATATTTTTCATACGCGGTTTGAAAAGCGGGCATTTCCTGCTTGCAATAGCCACACCAGGTTGCCCAGAAATTCACGACGATCGGCTTTCCTGCAAAATCGGAGAGATTAACCTCGTTTCCGTTAACATCAAGCACTGTGAAATCGGGTGCGGAGAAAACAACCTCGGGAGGATCGTTTTCGTTTCCGCTTGAAGAGGTTGTGCCTGAAGATGCGGAACCCGATGATGTGGAGCTTGATGAGGTGCTGGTCGAAGTAGTGGTTGAAGGGGTAAGAGTTTCGATGTTGTCGGGTGCATATTCACTTGCAAGATTGTTATACAACGCAGTACAGGACACTAAAAGCACCAAAAACGCACTCAATAATAAGATTTTTACAATATTTTTCATTTTTATACCTCCTATGAAACAAGTCTTGAAATTATTCCGAAAACGCCCGTTGCCATAAGCACACCGAGTATGATGAGCAAAATGCCGCTGATTTTATTTATGACGTTATAATTTCTTTTGATAAAGTTGAAAGCACCTTTAAGACGGTCGATAACAAGCGAGCTGATAAAGAAGGGAATGGCAAGTCCGAGAGAATAAGCCAAGAGCATTAAAATTCCCTCTATCATACTGCCCTTGTTTGCTGCGTGCATAAGTGCTGTACCGAGAAAAGCACCAACGCAGGGTGTCCAACCGATAGAAAAGACCACTCCAAATAGAATTGATGAGAAAAATCCGAGGTTTTCGGTACCCTCAAAAACACTTCCCTTAAAAAGATTGAGCTTGAATACTCCCAAAAAATGCAGACCGAAGAAAATAACAACAAGGCCTGTCAGAATGTTGATGATCACGTCGTATTTACTTAAAAATCCGCCAATGGCTCCGGCAAGCGCACCGAGTGCCACAAATATTACACTAAATCCGAGAATAAATCCAAGCGAATTTTTAATTGTCTTTTTAATGTTACTCTCGCCGCCCGCAAAATAAGAAATGTATATTGGCAACATTGGCAAAAGGCAGGGAGATGTAAAGGTTATAAAACCTTCAAGAAACGTTATAAAATATAGCATAAATATAACTCCTTTCCATACATTTTGTATTTTTATTATATCATAATATTACGTGATTTTCAATGATTTTTTTATCATCACAATAAAAAATATTGAAAAGCGGCTTTGAGTGTGGTATAATACAGAAAAGTCTTTATAGGAGTAAAGCTATGATTAAATTTATTTGTTACCCCAAATGCACAACATGTCAGAGAGCCAAGGCTTGGCTTGACGAGAAAGGCATTGAATATGAGCTTCGTGACATCAAGCTCGATAATCCCAATCTTGAAGAATTGGCAAGCTGGCATAAGAAAAGCGAATTGCCGCTTAAAAGATTTTTTAATACAAGCGGTCTGCTCTACAAATCTCTTGATCTTAAGAACAAGCTATCGACAATGAGTGAAGATGATATGCTTGAACTTCTTTCGGCAGACGGAATGCTTGTGAAAAGACCTATTCTTATTTCAGACGGTTTTGTTCTTGTCGGCTTTAAAGAAAGCGAATGGAGCGAGAAACTCAGAAAATAACAAAAGGCACCCATCGGGGTGCCTTTTTATGTTTTCTAATCAAGGGGATGATAAGCCTCAAGATTGTATTCGTATGAGGTGCTTCCCGCCTCGATAAATACTCGAATAGCTTCAATTCTGTTAATTATAGTATTTATCACTAATTCGGTTTTTTCATGGTTCGGGTCTCTTGGCTCTTCAAGAGATAATTCTATATGTATTCTGTTAAGCTGCTCATCAGCACTCCGTAAAAATGTCAGGAGCTTATCGACCATCTGTTTTTCGGTCAATGCGTCGCTGAACTCAAACTGTATTCTGTTATTTTCTATCCTTATTCTTGGGAGATTTGCGGGAGAATAGTGTGTTATCCTCTCCGTGTTGTAATAAGCAGTTGACAGTATGTCAAACAGCACCTCCGTTATCAGCGTCTCTCTTTTTGCACTAAGACAAGCAGGGACGGTCAATACACCGTAAGAACAGTCGGTGATGCTGCTGAATGTGTTATGATATGCTCTTGTGGCGAATACCGTTTTAACGGATTCGGGATCTGCGGTGAATCCAAGCTCAATAAGCTTATCCTTATAAATTTGTTCCATAAAAAGCTCTCCTTACTCCTTTTTTGTATATTATATCATATCAGTAGTACGTTTTTTCGTACATCTTTTTTTCTTCATTTAAAATACTGTGTCACGTATAAATAAGAATGTCAATATTGGACGAAAATCATCGGTATTGGATTCTTGTGATGCAAATTAACGGAAAAATAAAAAAATTTCAAAAAAATTGGAAACTTTTCCAAAAACACTTGAATTATTGTTTTTGTTGGTGTATAATACTATTGGAAACTTTTCCAAAACGTTATTTTTTGTATATAATGCTAAGTGAAAGGACAGTTTTTAGAAAAGGGGAAGTCATTTATGGCGAATTTATTATTAAGACACGTTTACAAAATATACCCTGGAGTTGGCAAGGCAAAAAAGAATGCCAAGGGTGAGGCAAAAAAGAGAAGCGGAGATTTTGTTGCGGTCACAGATTTCAATATGGAGATCAAGGACGGCGAATTCATTGTTTTCGTTGGCCCCTCCGGTTGCGGAAAATCCACAACTCTGAGAATGATCGCAGGACTTGAAGAAATCAGTGGCGGTGAGCTTTACATCGATGACCAGCTTGTTAACGATGTTGATGCCAAGGACAGAGATATTGCAATGGTTTTCCAGAGCTATGCACTTTATCCTCATCTTACAGCATATGACAATATCGCGTTTGGTCTTAAGCTTCGTAAGGTGCCTGTTCCAAAGCTCGACGGTGACGGAGATCAGGTTATGGCGATCGACAACGGCAAGATTGCCGAAACGAATAAAAAGATTAAGAAGCTTAATAAAGAAAGCAACTCATTGTCCATTGATATTTCAAGAGCTCAAAGCGAGCTTTCTGACTGGTTGGCTAAGGCGGACAGACTTAACGGGCAGCTCTCCTCTCCTGCACAAAACACTGCAAAGCTGACAAAAAAGATTGAAGAAGCAAATCATTCGATAGAAAAAGCACAGAGAGATATTGCTTTTTATACAGAAAAGAGAGCATTTATTGAAAAACGTATCGAAGATGCACAAAAAGAGTTGCATTTCTATGAAAGCACACCCGTGCCGATCTATAAACACGTACATTTGACTAAAGAAGAGGTCGACGCAAAGGTACAGTGGGCGGCTAAGATTTTGGGAATTGAAGAGCTTCTTGATTCCAAGCCCGCTGAGATGTCGGGCGGACAGCGTCAGCGTATTGCTCTTGGACGTGCGATGGTTCGCGGTCCCAAGGTATTCTTACTTGACGAGCCCTTGTCAAACCTTGACGCAAAGCTCAGAACCGCGATGAGAGCAGAGATTGTTAAGTTACATAATCAGCTTAAAACAACCTTCATTTACGTAACTCACGACCAGATAGAGGCTATGACGATGGGTACACGAATAGTTGTTATGAAGCTCGGTGTTATTCAGCAGATTGATACACCTACAAACCTTTTCGACTATCCTGAAAACAAGTTTGTGGCAGGATTTATAGGAACACCTCAGATGAACTTCTTTGAGGTTGATATAAAACGCGAGCAGGATTGCCTTAACGTTCTTTTCAAGGACGGACAATCGGTACGTCTTGAGCTTTCAAAATTACGCACAATACAGGATAGATACCTTGACGGTAACGTTCACAGCGTTTATCTCGGTATAAGAGGCGAAAATATAAAAGTGGATGAAAACGGAATAAAAGCAGCCCTTACCATCAAAGAGGTTTTGGGTAACACCACTCAGCTGTTCCTTCGTATGAGGGGAATGGACAACGATTTTATAGTGAGTGTTCCGGAAAGAAACGGCTTGATGCCCGGCGATCTTGTTAACATCAGCTTTGAAGAAAGATTTGTTCACCTCTTCGACAAAGAAACCGAGCTTTCAATTATGTCCAGAGAATACGGAAATATATAATATATGAAGAAATGGTTTAATTTTTTCTTCCTCAGCTTTTTCTCTCACAAGAATTCAAAAGAGGGTGCAAAACGCGGATATACGAATGTTTTTCTGAGCTTTATTTTAGCACTTGTTTTCTTGTGGTCGGGATTTATCGGCGGAGATATGCTGCCATTTGGCACACATTATAAAAATTCTCCTGATTTTGGGGCAAGTGCCTACGCGGTGTTTGCAAACCCCAGCCCCGATAAGAGAATCGAAGCGAAAATTGAGGATGGAACACTTAAGGTTAAAAAACACAGCGGAGAATATGCTGAGAGCCTTTTTGTAAACACCTTCGAAAATGAGGCTGACAGACAGAATTATTCTGTTAACGGTTACAGCATTGTTGTTGATACCCGCCCCGCAAGTGCTCTTGCCGAGGTTGAGGCATACTGCGTTTCAAACGACGGTAACGGAATGGAAATTTCGTATCAGGATTATCTTGCTCTGAGTGAGGTGGCAAAACTAAATTTTGACTTCAAATTGAGATACACGGGCAAGGAGCTTGTACTTACCGATGAGCTTATTGAAGAATACCGTTTATACGCCGAGAGTCTGAATGACGAAAATAAGCTCACAAGCGAGAAATTGGCTGACGATCTTGCTGTTGGAACAATTACAAAAGATGAATATAACAGTGCGATTTACGAGCTTTATTTTGTGAATTATTATCCCGAAATAACTGCCTACGAGGGCACGTCAAAGGTTCCGCTTTTGAGAAATTATTACTTCCATCAATATATAAGTCAGGGTGCAAAGAATTATTTGTTCATTTTTGACGATTATATGGCGGGCTCGTTTGAAACGAGCCGCGGAATAAACGTTTCATTCTATGGCTTTTACAGCAATCTTGAAAACGGTTTCATAGTCAGCTCAGGCGACTCGCAGGAAAAGATGCATGAGTCGGTGGACAGCTTTATTAAGGATTCCTATGAGGAAACGTGGGTTCTTAGTGCATACGCATATATGCTAAACACCATATCACTTGTTCCGATTCTGGCACTTATGATTTTGATTGCGGCACTTCTTATGTATTCCATAATGAGGCTTCGAGGTATTGAGGGAGTATCGTCCTTTGGTGCGATGTTTAAGATTGTGGGATCGTTTGTGTGGTTTTCGGGATTGTTATCGGCTCTGTTTACCGTAATCATTGGATTTTTGTTCGGTAGTGCTATGATAAATATGCTACCGTTGGTACTGTTTTTTGCAGCACTTTTGATAAGATCTGTTGTGTTTGTTATAAAAGAGAACAGAATATACAAAAATCAACCCGAAAAACAAGAAGCATAATAAGGGAGGTTAAAATTGTTACTTTGTATTGGTGAAATCCTTGCCGATATGATCGGTGAGGAGAAGAATGGAATTACTACTTACGAAAGAAAAGCCGGCGGTGCACCGTTTAACGTTGCCTGTGCCCTGAAAAAGTTTGGTGCGGACGTTAAATTTGTCGGAAGCGTCGGTGATGACCTGATAGGTCAGTTTTTGATAAAATATGCCAATGATTTTGGTATGGATACCACCTATATTCATCAGAATTCAGAACGCAACACAACGCTTGCGTTTGTTGAGCTTAATGAGGAGGGTGACAGATCTTTTTGCTTTTACCGTAAAAATACGGCAGACTACTGTATGCCAAAGGTTAGCGATGAATTGATAAAATCAGCTGATATAGTATGTATCGGCTCGCTGATGCTGGCGGACGCCGGATGTGTGGAATATGCACTTGAAATAATTGAGAGGGCACATTCCTTTGGCAAAACGGTTGCATTTGACGTGAATTACCGTACCGACATTTTCAGGGATAAGGAAAGTGCCATAAAAACTTACAAAAGAATTCTGGCGGTTTCTGATATTGTTAAGTTTTCCGAGGATGAGGTCGAAACCTTTACCGAGGATTACGTAAACACCCTGACGGACAAACTGGTTTTGATAACCTTGGGCAAGGACGGTAGCGAATGGAGATACGGAGGCAAGAAAAACAATGTTCCCACAATCAAGGTTACTCCTGTGGACACCACGGGGGCAGGGGATGCGTTCTTTGCAGGAACACTCTCGGTTTTGGAGAAACACGTTAATGCTCCTTTATACGAGCAGATATTAAACGACTCATTAAGATTTGGCAACATAGCGGGTGCTCTTAACACCACGGGACGCGGTGCAATAGATAACCTGCCGGATTTAAATACTGTAAACAAATATCTTTATTAATAGAAAGGAGAAATAATGAAGAATCGTTTAAAAATTTCAATCTCAGCATTACTTATCCTTGTGTGCTTTATGTTTGCTTCGTGCGGTTCTTACGTGAACAGCGTAAATCATAACGCAGACATGGAAAGTAATTCAGGTCTTTCTGAAACTCCTAATGCAAATGCTTCGGGCAACGGTGTTATCTTTACGGATACAAAGTATACTGCGACAGCAGCCGACGTTAGTATGGAAAGCCAATCCGACAGCTTCAAGCTTTCAGAAATTACTTACGGTGCAGAAGAAAAATTCGTTTATACTGCAACCGTATCATTTGAAAACGGTGTGGCTGCGGGTCTTGTCTTTGGTGCGGAAGACGGCTCTCACTATTGGGTTTTCAACGTTGACAGAAGTGCCAATCGTGTAAAGCTGCTTTACTTTACCGTTTCAGAGGACAAAACATCAGCCGTTGAGCTTTTGACTGACTATTTTATCGGAAACGATAAGATGACCGACAGCGAAAGACACTTGGTTGGTGAAAAGGTAGCAGGCATAGACAAGGTTCAGCTTAAAGTGATCATCACTCCCGAGGATGACGGTGTTCACGCAGAGTTTTATGCTGATAACATTCGCAGATTCGGTATCGACAACGAAATCGAGCTTAATTCCTTGTCATTACTTCCCGAGGGAGCATTCTACGGTGGCGGTAAGATAGGCTTCAATGCCTTTAGCTCAAAAGTTAATTTCTCCGATATTTATTTCGGTAAGAGCGATTACTCCTATTACACGGAGCTTTACCGTAATCAGTATCATTTTTCACAGTATGCTCACTGGAACAATGACCCCAACGGTCTTATCTATTATGACGGATACTATCACATTTACTATCAGCACCATCCATACAATAATTATTGGGGTGAAATGTATTGGGGACACGCAAGAAGTAAGGACCTTGCACATTGGGAGCTTCTTCCCATCTGCCTCTTCCCCGATGCTGACTGGAACACAGGTGCCGGCTATATGTGGTCAGGTTCAGCTTATGAATACAGAAAGGGCGACAGTGCTGCCATAGATGAACTCAACTGGTTCCCACAGGGAGAGGGCAACGGTATTATTGCCTTCTATACCCGCGACGGTGCTATGCAAGACCAGATGATTATGTCAAGTGATGACGGCGGTATGACCTGGACAAAGCGCAAGCTCATTCCTCAGACAGTAGCAACAGGTCAGGACGGAATCTATCACAAGGTTGCCTGCCGTGACCCCAAAGTTTTCCCCATAGAAGTTAAGGACGGAAAAGCAACTGCGTGGGGAATGGTTGTTACAGGCCAGCAAGAAAACAAGGTTTGGTTTATGAAATCCACCAACCTTCTTGATTGGTCTTACGCGGGCGAATTCGACGCAATTACTCCCGAATGTCCCGACGTTGTAACATTAACTGCAGATGACGGAGAGATTTATCACGTTCTTTCATTAACTGCAAGAGAATACATAGTTGGTAAAATGGTTTACGATGGAAATTCCATCACATTTACCGATAAGGACGGCGGAGCGATAGATCCGAGCGACTTCCAGACAATGGATTTCGGTCCCGACTCTTATGCAACACAGACGTTTAGTATCAGAGATGAAGCGAGTGACTATTTTGGTCAGACAGTATCAATCAGCTGGTATGCGGGTGTTCCTGCGGATACGGACAGCGGCATTTATGCAAATGCAAGAAAGGTTTGGAATGGAAGCGGTATGACAATTCCTGTTGTTTGGGGATTGGCTACTGAGGGCGACGGATATATCTTGACTCAGACTCCTATTACAAAAGACAGCACAGCGTTTACAAAAGATAACTTGTTGACCATCAACAATCAAAAGGTTGATGCTTCAAGTCAGAATATTCTTGAAAGTGTAAATACACATATATTTGAAATGCTTTTGAGCATTGACAATCCAAACAATGAACCGGTTTCCATCAAAATCAACGTCAGCGACGATGAATATACGGAAATCGGTTGGAACGCAGAGGACGGTTATTTTGTTGACAGAAGATATGCCTCCTCGGCAGGCCTTAACATCAAGGACTATCACTTCAAGTTCACATCCGGTAAGAGAAGCTTCGGATCACAGAATTTCTATATTTTGTCCGACAACGGTGGTGTTGAAGTGTTCTGCGATGATTTCAAGATTCCATTCTACGTATTGACCTTGGCATCTCCCTATTCTGTGAAGGCAGAATTCTCAGTTGGAGGTGAGGTGACCGTTAAGAATCTTACACTCAACGAAATTGCATCGGTATGGCGTACATGGGAGCCCGTTGACGGCGAAACAGTATTGTACGTAAGCGACGAGCAAGTTGAACTTGATACAGCAATTACACAGAGTAAGCAGGTAACTGCATATTCAACATCCAACCAGGAAATCACTTGGGAGCTTATAGACGGAGAGGACGTTGTGTCTCTTGAAAATACAACGGGTGGAGTTATCGTTAACTCACTCCGTGCAGGAAAGGCAACTCTCCTTGTAACCTGTGGAAATCAGCAGAAGATAATCGATGTAACCGTTTATGACGGTTCACCTGAAACTGATATTTCATTCAGCTCAGACGGAATAATCTCAGGAAGCTGGATTGCAAAGGGCTCGGACATCGTGGCTCAAAGTCCCGCAGGTGACGGATATATCTTGTCAGGTGACAGTGCATCTGATTTCAGCTGCTCAGTATCCTTCTCGCTTGAAGCGGTAGCTGCTGCATTTATCTTCAGAGCAAATGAAGATATGAGCGATTATATTATGTTTAACTATGATAACAACGAAAAAATCGTTAAGATGTGGTCACCTCGCGGTGAAATCGGCAGAGCAAGTGTTACCGACGTCAACATTAACAACGTTGTTTTGAGAGTTGAAGCCAACGGAACGTCCATAAAAGGTTATATTAACGGCAGATTGGTAATCGATACAGTTTTGAGCGATGAAGAACCCACTGAAGGTTACTTTGGCTTGAACGTTTTCTCCGGTAAGGCAACATTCAAATCCGTGGTTAACTTCAACGATCAGTACACTTATAACGGAAGCGGCTCTCTTAACGTTATCGGTGACTCAAAGCAAGTTATAACGGCACTTTACAACAAAACTATGCAGAATACTAAGGTTGACAGAGCGTTCTATACCTGCAACGGCAGAACGCTTGTGATTGATCCTGCATACTTTGAGCTTTTGCCCGTTGGAACATACACATTTAAGGCATTTGGCAATTCCAGCTCATACGAGTTTACGGTAAATGTTACCGCTGTTACCACCACAACGCTTAAGGATATGTCCGTTGAAAAGGGTTGCAACGCGGTTATCTATTTAGGAAACGTTGAAGTAGATACCGTTACAGTAAACGGAAATCAGCTTACTGAAGAGCAATATACAGTAAAGAACTTAATGTTGACCATAGATGCAGACCTTTTAACAGAAAACAACAATGAAGTTATAATCAATGGTGCTCATACTGTTATTGTAACAATAGTTGACTAACCCAAGCTGTTATTTGGGAGGTATAAATTTGGAAGTAACAATTAAAGACGTAGCGAAATACGCAGGTGTGGGGGTAGGCACTGTTTCAAGAGTTATCAACAACGAAAAGGCAGTGGGCGAAAAAACCAGAAAAAAGGTACTTGAGGCGATGAAAACGCTTAACTATTCGCGAAACAATATGGCGTTTAAGTTAAGAAAAAACGAAACTCGTATTATCGCCTTACTTGTACCAATAGTAAATCACCCCTTCTTTGCAAATTTGGCATACTACGTTGAGGATGAGGCAAGTAAATTCGGATATTCGGTGATTTTGGTTTCTTCACAGCAAAGAGTTGAGAAAGAAAGCGAAATTATCAATAAAATCGCACACAGGGAGGTTGACGGAGCTGTTTTCGTTACTCACTATATGCACGAGGAAGAAGAATTACAGAATTGCCCCATCGTATCAATAGACAGAACTTTTGGGGAGAACGTCCCTTACGTTACCAGTGATAACTACGATGCCACAAAAAAAGCACTTGAGTATATGATAGAACGAGGTGCAAAAAAAGTGGGATTTCTTGGTTCAAAGCCCCTTGTTGGAAGCGAGGTTTTGGAGAGAGAAAGAGCATATCTTGACGTTATGACAGAACACGGTATGCCAATCAGAATAGTAAATGAGGTTATGCAGCACGGTGAAGAGAAGGTAATTGTTTCAGATTTCTTTGAAAAATTTGCAGATGTGGATGCAGTTTTCGTTTCCGGATATACACTGTCGCAGGTATTTTACGATACCGCAACAGATCTTGGCAAGAAAATTCCCGATGACTTGCAAATAGTATCTTACGACGGTATTTTCAGACAGTGGGGCAGCAGCAATATGACCAGTGTTGAGCAGCCAATCGAAGAAATGGCAAGACAGGTTGTCAGATTGCTGATCCAAAAGATACATAACGAAGAACCCTGTATCAGAACCGTTCTCAAAACACAATTTGTGCCCGGCACAACCACAAAATAATTAATAAAAAATAAAACAGCAAAAAATTATGTAAGGAGAAAAATCATGAAAAAGTTTTTAACTTCAATCATTTCACTTATGCTTGTATTTATGATGATGTTCGGTATGATGTCTTGTACCGGAGGAGAAGGTGGCGAAGAGCTACCTACTGACGAAGAGGGTAACACAATTGTAAAAATTATGTTCCACGTTGACAAATCTTCAACAGAAGGTCAGGCATACCAGAAGAGAATAGATGCCTTCAACGCAGCATATAAGGACCAGAAGATTAAAGCTCAGGCAATATTCAAGGCACGTAGTGCAGGTGCATCCGGCTACGAAACAGAGCTTCTCAACAATCAGGTTGACGGCACTTTGGCTGACATCATTACATTTGACGCACCCAATACAGCTGCATACGCAAGCTCAGGCCTTCTTTATGACATCACAGATTTGATTTCTGCTGATGAACAGGCTCAGTTCTTCTCACTCAACAAGTATGACGGCAGATTGTACGGCTTGCCCATTCAGGAATCAAGTGCAGGCTTCTATTACAACAAGAACATCTTCCGTGCAGCAGGTATCGACGTTAGTGGATTTACTGCAGAAAATCCCTGGACATTGAGTCAGTTTAAAGAGGTTTGTGCAAAGCTCAAGGCACATGGCGTTACTCCCGTTGATATGCGTATAGATGCAACAAAGGACGAAACAGCTCCTTACTTGCTTTACCCCTTCATTTATGCAACAGGCGGTAACTTCGTTTCCGCGGACGGTTACACAGCAAAGGGTTATTACAACTCCGAAGCAACTGCTCAGGGCTTCCAGTTTATTAAGGATTTGATTACTGAAGGTTATACATCATACGCAATCGGTGCAACTGATTTCTTCACAGGCAAGGTAGGTATGTATTTGTCATCCGGTTGGACAATTCCCGATCTTGACAACAAATACAGAGACAACTTCCCCTCACGTGATGACTGGGGCTTGTTGCCTTATCCCAAGGGTGTAAATGCTGCAAGTGCAACAGGAAGCTGGTCTTATGCTATCACAAACAACCACCACACAGATAAGACAGCTATTCTTGAATTGCTCAAGTGGATGACATCAGTTGAAAGCTCCAAGGCAATCATCGATGCAACAGGTATGATCCCCGCACGTAGAGACGTTGAAACAAATTATGCAGTTGGCTCACCCGAGTACACATTGCTTAAGCAGCTTGAACTCAGCGGAAGAGAACGTCCCGTAACAGTTGCATATCCCACATTCTCAACAACCTTTAACCAGGTAATCTTCGGTTTGGGTAACGGAAATGTAAACGATCTTTTGAACACAGCAGCAAACACATTGCAGGACGAAATGGACAAATTGAAAGACCGTTAATTGATTTTAAAATTAACTAAATGAAAAAATGGTTACAACATCAATAATTATTTTAGTATTATTTTTATGCGCTTTCGGTGGCTTTGTCATTTATGACTTAGCCACTGCAAGAAAGCATAAAGTGGTTTATCGTGTAAAATCCTCTGCAACGGCATATCTTATGCTGTTGCCTGCGGTAATCCTTGCCTTTTTGTTTATATTATTACCGATTTTATATTCTTTGGGCTATGCTTTTACCGACTATTACCTGATAAGACCAAACGACATCAAATTTATAGGGCTTGAGAACTTTGCCGAGATTTTTGAAGAGATTTCAGAAAAAGGAATGCTTTATAAGGCAATTAAGAACACCATTACCTTCGTGGTAGGTGTTGTTCCGTTACAAATAGGACTTGCACTGTTGCTTGCACTTTTTGTAAACCGTCCCGGCACGGGAAGTAAGATCTTCAAGGTATGCTTCTTTGCTCCCGTTGTAATTTCACTTTCGATTACAGCATTTTTATGGGAACAAATTTTGGCGGAAGGTCCCGACGGACTCTTGAACTCTATGCTTAGTTTGTTCAATGTACCCCCGCGTGCCTGGCTGCGTGAGCCCGAAACTGCAATGCCTTGTATCATAGTGCTTAGTGCTTGGCAGGGCTGCGGTTATCAGATGCTGATTTTCCTTTCAGGTCTTTCAAATATCAGAAAGGACCTTTACGAGGCGGCAGCTCTTGACGGGGCAAACTGGTGGCACAAATTCTGGAACGTAACCTGGGTAGGACTCAGATCCACCTTCGTTTACATACTTATAACCGTGTTTATCGGTGCTTGCAGAATTTTAACTCAGCCAATGTTGATGACGGGCTATCAGGAACACACGGTAACTTTATCTTATTATATGTACAATACCGGTTACACGGAGCGTTGGGTAGGCGAGTCATCGGCGGTAGCACTGCTTATGACGATATTCATCGGTGGTGTAACACTAATTCAACGCAGAGCATTTAGGGAGAAGTAATATGGAAAAATATATAGAAAATTTGCCAAACTTTAGACCTAATAAACAGCCCGTTAAAAAGACAGTTAAAGAGGTTATTTATCACATTGTCGGAATAATTTTATCCTTGATATTCATTCTTCCGATACTGTATATGATTGCGACCTCCACAAAGGGCGAATCAGCTTATGCTGCAAGCATAGGAACAATAAATATGTTTTTGCCCGACTTTGCAAATATGGGAGTTGCGTTTGATAATTACAAAAGCGTTTTATTGAATTACGATATTTGGAAATATGCTGTAAACAGCTTTGCATACGCGGCAATAGTTATCGTGCTTAATATATTAATAAACGGACTTGCGGGCTACGTAATGGCGAAGCTCAACTTTCCGGGCAAGAAATTATTGTCATTTATGATTATTTTCTTGATAGTAGTACCCGTTGAAACGTCGATTATTCCTCTTTATTCCGTAGTTAAAATGATGCTTGGATTAAAGCAGGAAATGAGCGTTTGGGGTGTAATATTACCCGCAACGATAAGCATATTCAATATCTTCCTGTTTATGCAGTTCTTCCAGAACATTCCCAAGGAGTATGAGGAAGCGGCACGCATAGACGGAGCGAACACTATGGGAGTATTTTTCAAGGTTATAATGCCCTTGTCAAAGCCCATACTTGCAACGGTGGCCGTGTTCTGCTTTATCGGTGTATGGAACGATTATCTTTGGCCTTCAATGATATTACCGGCAGCAAATACCGGTGAGTGGCCATTACTTCCGATACAAACGGCACTTATGACGATAAAGAGTATTGAAGGAGTTACCACGGGTGAGATAATGGCTTCACTGGTAATAACAAGTATACCCATTTTCGTAATTTACGTTGCGGCACAAAAATACATTGTACAAGGCTTTGGCACTGCCGGGCTTAAAATGTGAGGACTTATGAGATTTAGAAGATACATATCATTATTAATAGTATTTGTTATGCTGCTCAGCATAGCATCGGGCTGTACGAAGCCGGATGACGAATCCGGTACAGGTACAGGCGAAAAAAGCAATCTTGTGTTGCATTATTCGCTTGACGAATCTGACGGCAGCCTTGCAAAGGAAACCGTTAGCGGCAAAGATTATACTATAAACTATGTTTTTAATGAACAGAATGCAGATAATCTTTTCAAAGAGCCAAACGATCCTTTGAGAAGAACCGGTGTAAAGGGTAACGCCCTCTATATGGACGGTTTTTCAAATAATATTGTAAACCGTGACTTTGTAGCTCCGTCTTCGGCAATTACTATGTCTGCTTGGGTAGCCCCCAGAGTATTTGAAAACATAGTATATTATGACGGTGCATCCGACGCGGCAGGACACACTCGAATGACTGCAATTATCAACAAGGGTGATATTGAAATGGGTGAAGGATTCTTGCTCGGCTACGGAAGACTTGGTCTTTGGGGCATTCAGTTGGCACTTCACAGTGAAGAAACGGGCGAAGATTTCGTTGTTGGATTCTATGATCCCATCAATGCGCTTCCTCTTTACGAGTGGTCACACGTTGCAGTTGCTTTTGACGGTAACACGGGATATATCGCACTTTTCTACAACGGCGAAAAGTCATATGAAGCGATTATTCCGGAACTTGTTGCAACAAGAATAATTTCAACCGAGGAGCCCTTGAACGTGGGTTGTTACGTTAGCCCACAGATTGAATTTGGTATTAAAAGACAGATGATTTCCGGTCTTTTGGACGAGGTTAAGATTTATTCATCAGCTTTGTCACCTAAGGAGATCGGTGATATTTATGCTGATACCGACTATTCCGGTGAGCATCCTGCTCTTGATTGGAACGATATCGCTCTTGACTCCTCAGTTTATGAGGGTGACCGCTATCGTCCTCAGTATCACGCAATTCCTCCTGCAGTATGGATGAATGAACCCCATTCACCCTTCTACTACAAGGGAATGTATCACGTATTCTATCAGCACAATCCTGCGGGCCCATATTGGTCACAGATTCGTTGGGGACACATCGTCAGCGAGGATATGATACATTGGGAATACGTTAAGGATGCTGTAGTTCCGACCGCAGGCATTTGCCCTGAAGGTATTTGGACGGGCGGTGCTTGTATCGGTCCCGACGGAACACCTTGGCTTGCAATTACTGCAGGTACAAACTTGTACGGAAATGGCAACCACGGCGGACAAAACGTTGCATTTGCACACGCTAAGGATCCCGACGATCCCTATTTGACAGATTGGGTGGTTGAGGATAAGTTGGTTATTACTCAGCCCAACGATAACTCTCAGGGCGAAAGAGAACAGTTCCGTGATCCCTTTGTTTGGTATGATGACGGTACTTATTATATGATGGTTTCCACTTCTATTCCCGGTGCGGGCGGATCTGCTGTTGTCTATACCTCATCGGATATGAGAGAATGGGAACATCGCGGTTATTTGTATCAGTGTGACTATAACAGATATCCCGAACAGGGTGCCCATTGGGAGTGTGTAGTAATGTTCCCAATCAGCACAAAGGACGGTTCTCAGACAAAATACGTTTTGTTTGACTGTCCTCAGTACAC
>JAZNWX010000155.1:0-2794 GCA_045593575.1 Eubacteriales bacterium
CCGTCCTTAAATATTGAAATTTCGCGATAGGAGTGCTGTTCATTCTTTGTTTGCTCTCCTTCAGCGACTCTTAGTATATATTCAAACAATTCATCAGTCAATGGATTGCCCTCAAGCGTGGGTGAAGCATCAAAATCGATCCAATTTGCTTTTCTGACAGCAAGAGAATGATTTGTTGCAATCTTTACTGTGGGAACAGGACCACCGACAGGTGTTCCTCGCCCGGTTGTGAACAAAATAATATGTACTCCTGCCGCAGTGAGATTTGTTATTGCCACAATATCATTGCCGGGTCCATTAAGGAGAGAAAGTCCGTTTTTGCTTATCACGTCACCGTAATCAAGCACGTCAACAACTTTAGAAAGACCGCCCTTTTGAATACAGCCGAGCGATTTTTCTTCAAGTGTACTGATGCCTCCCTTTTTGTTTCCGGGAGAAGGATTTTCATAGATAACCTGATTATGTCTTGTGTAGTAGTCCTTGAAGTCATTGATAAGCTTAACACATTTATTGAAGATCTCTTCATTCTCTGCTCTCGCCATCAAAAGATGCTCTGCACCGAACATTTCGGGTACTTCGGTGAGAACACAGCTGCCGCCGCTTGCAATAACCTTGTCAGAAAGGCGTCCTACAAGAGGATTTGCGGTAATTCCGCTATAACCGTCACTTCCACCGCACTTAAGTCCGATTTTGAGCTTACTTACGGGAACCGGCTGACGCTCGAATGTGTCGGCATACTCCTGAAGCTCACGAACAAGGCGAATACCCTCTGTAACGTCATCATCAAAATCCTGTGCATTGAGGAATTTTACGCGTTTTTCATTCGTTTCGCCGAGAACCTTCTTGAATACATCAATATTATTATTTTCGCAACCGAGTCCGAGTACAAGCACACCGCCTGCATTCGGATGATTGACAAGTCCGCGAAGAACAAGCTGTGTAGTACTCTGGTCATCACCGAGCTGTGAGCAACCAAATGGATGAGGAAAATGGAGAGCTCCCGTTTCCCTTGCTATCTGCTCCGCTACTTTGTTAACACAACCTACGGTTACTATAATCCAGACGTCATTTCTTATACCCACATCGCCGTTCTCTCTGATATATCCCATAAAAGTACGATTTTTATCTGCTTCGTCAATATCATAGAAGGTTGGCTCATAAGTATATTCAAGATTACCTGAAAGGTTTGTCTTAATATTGTGATTATGTACGTGCTCACCCTTGGCAATATCAACTATTGCGTGTCCGATCGGGTTACCGTATTTTATTATGTTTTCACCCGCCTTGATGTCACGGAGTGCATATTTATGCCCGTCATCAAGATTGATATCAACATTGTCAAGCTTATTAATTAACATTTTTCAATCTCCTTAGCAAGAAAGGAAAGGTCCTGTCCCCAAAAGTCAACGTTTGCAAGTATTTCTTCCGTATTGTGAGTTTTCATAAACTCAATTACCTCGGGAGCATCCTGGGGCATATCAGTTTTATAGAATTCAATGAGCTTTGCGAAGGCAAAAATAAGTGTTTCGGGCATCTTATCGTATCTCTTTATGTATTCAAGAATTGATGGCAAAACTCTTACCTTGAATTTACTTACAGAATTGAGTGAAATAGCAGAAAGATAATGCTTAATATAAGGATTGCCGAATCTTTCAACTACGCTGTTTGCATAGGCGAGAAGCTCGTCCTTGGGAAGATCGAGAGTAGGACAAATCTCGTCAAATACGCACTTTCTTAAGTGATTGCACATTCTTTCATCATCAATACAGCTCTTTACGGTATCAAATCCCTCAAGCATAGCATAAGGAACCAAAGAAGTGTGTGCACCGTTGAGAATACGTACCTTTCTTGTTCTATACATCTCAAGCTTATCACGTGTAACGATAACGTTGAGTCCTGCAGATGCGAAAGGAAGCTCAGCTTCAAGATCGTGGTCTGTTTCGATTACCCAAAGATGGAAGAACTCACTTGTGTTAAGCATATTATCCTCATATCCAAGACCAAGGTCCTCTCCTCTTGGGAAGCCTGTATTGATTCTGTCAACCAAAGTATTGGTAAATATGTTATCATTCTCTATCCAGGAACGGAAGTCATCACCAAGATCCCAAAGATCCGCATAACTGAGGATACATTTTTTAAGATTATCGCCGTTTCTGTCTATAAGCTCACAAGGGAGGAAAACAAATCCGGGAAGTCCAAGCTCAAATCTTCTCTTGAGAAGAAGTGTAACCTTTGCAGGAAATGTCTTGGGGGGAGCATCGGTTATTTTGTCTTCACTTGAGAAAACAATTCCTGACTCAGTTGTGTTGGAAACTACAAAACGGAAATCGGGATTCTCTGCAAGTGCAAGATAGGAATTAAAATCATCATACGGCTTAACGCAACGGGAGATAACGTTAACAACAGTTGCATCAACACCTTCTACTCCACGAATAACGTGTGTATATACGCAATTCTGTGCGGAAAGAAGATCGCACATGCCCTGTTCGATTGGCTGAACAACAACCACATTACCGTTAAAATCAGAAGTTTCATTTACCTTTTGAAGCATCCAATCAACGAAACCGCGAAGAAATCCACCTTCTCCGAACTGAATTACTCTTTCAGGTCTTACAACTCTTTCAAAATTCACAATAAATTCCTCCATTTTCTAAAAGAATTTGATTTCAATATCAAAAAAATCTTGATGTTTTTTATATGGATATAAATATCCATATATATTTTATACTTATATAAAGTTTATCGCCTTAAAAAATTTGCATAATTTGCTAAACTATCTTGATTTTTTTGATAT
>JAZNWX010000156.1:0-3093 GCA_045593575.1 Eubacteriales bacterium
CTATGCTTGGCTCTGCTGCTCCAAAATAATCGGGTCTATTTCCCTTTTTATAATTTGCAAGCAAAGTAAATTGTGATACTACAAGTACCTCACCGTCAATGTCCTTTATCGAAAGATTCATTTTGCCATTTTCATCGCAAAAAATCCTCAATTTTGATATTTTAGTTGCCAATAATCTTGCATCCTCCTGCGTGTCACCTTTAGCAACACCAAGTAGTATCATTAAGCCGTGAGCACATTCTCCACGAACTACATTATCTATTGAAACACTTGAATTTTGAACTCTTTGAATTACAGCTATCATAAATATTATCCTCTTAGTTTAAAAATCCTCTGGACACGTCGTAAATACCCGGGATCGAACGTAATCTTGAAACAATGGAATTGTAGTGTTCAGTATTCTTACAACCAATTTTAAGTGTTACAAGTGAGCCACCGGATGAAGTTTGAACGTTAATCTGCAGAATATCAACTCTCATATCAGCGAGTGCTACCGATATATCTGCAAGCATACCTATTCTATCATCAACTCTGATTTGAAGATTAGCTTCAAACAAGCTTCTCTTCTCACTGGAGTCTTCATCCCAAGAAGCACTAACCCAACGTTCTGCATATTCAGGATTCTTCTTACCATTGATTACATTGGGACAATCGCATTTGTGAATGGATATACCGTAACCTTTGGTAATAAATCCAATAACGTTATCACCGGGCAAAGGATTGCAACATTTTGCAAATTTAACACTGCAACCGCTTTCTCCGTCAACTATAATACCGCTATTTGATTTGATTTTCTTGGGTTTTGCAGTAATTATATTTTCTTCAGTTACTATCGGCGGCGGCTCAACCGGAGAAACAAGCTTTCCTATTTCATCAACAATTTTGTTTCTGACCTTAGAAAGAGGCAGTCCTCCGTAACCGATTGTATTGTATAAATCATCAGCTGTAGAGAAACCGTTTCGAATTGCCACGTTTTCAACCGCTTCCGTTCTTGTTGCTTCATTAACTACATATCCTGCCTTCTTAATTTCGCCTTCGATCATAGATCTGCCGAGCAAGATATTGTCACTTCGCTTTTCCTTCTTGAACCACTGACGAATCCTATTTCTTGCATCACTTGTGGCAACAATTTTCAACCAATCTCGACTTGGTCCCTTTGAAGCTGATGAGGTAAGAATCTCTACAATCTCGCCATTCTGTAAAACGCGGTCAATAGGAACTATCATTCCGTTAATCTTTGCACCTATCATCTTGTGACCGACAGCACTGTGTATAGCATAAGCAAAGTCGATAACAGTTGCTCCCTGCGGAAGAGCCATAACGTCACCCTTGGGCGTAAACACAAAAGTTTCATCGCGGAAAATGTCGATTTTGAGTGCCTGCATGAATTCCTCAGGATCTCTCGTTTCATCCTCAGTTTCAAGAAGTCTGGATATCCACTCAAGCTTCTTATCAATTTCCTCTTTCGATTTTTCTCCTGATTTGTATTTCCAATGGGCCGCCACACCGTATTCAGCAATATGATGCATCTCCCAGGTTCTGATCTGAACCTCAAAAGGAATGCCGTATTTACCGATAACGGTAGTGTGAAGAGAGCGATACATATTAGGTTTAGGTGTGGAAATATAATCCTTAAATCTACCCGGTACCGAATTAAACATTTCGTGAATCAGACCGAGTGCAGTATAACAGTCGAGCTCAGTATCAACAATTATTCGAAGAGCATAGAAATCGAATATTTCATCAAAGCTCTTGTTTTGGTTATACATCTTCTTGTATATACTGTAAACTGTCTTGATACGGCCTTCAAGAGTAAATTTAATATTGTTCTCTCTCAGCTTATTATCTACAAGCAATCTTACATCCTCTATAAAATGAAGGCTCTGACCGTATTTTCTTTCAATATTGATCTTAACTTCTTCATAACCAATGGGATCGATATACTTTAAGCCAAGATTTTCAAGCTCTTGCTTGATTTTCTGCATACCGAGTCGATGTGCCAAGGGTGCATAAACCTGCATCGTTTCAAGTGCAGTAATTCTTCTCTTTGCATCGGGCTTTGCATCAAGCGTTCTCATATTGTGAAGACGGTCACAAAGCTTGATAAAAATTACTCTTACGTCCTTAGACATAGCAAGAAGCATCTTTCGTAGTGTTTCAATATGTGCTTCTTCTTTATCTTCTACTTTAAGAGTAACTATCTTTGTTAATCCATCAACAAGCATAGCTACATCTTCACCGAAAAGCTTTTCTATTTCTTTTAAATCGGTTTTTTCAGCACAATCCTCAACAGTATCGTGCAAAAGTGCTGCACATATTGAATCGGTATCAAGTTCAAGCCCTGCAACAATTTCTGCAACAGCTATTGGATGAGATATATAGGCTTCTCCGCTGGCTCTGAATTGACCTTCATGAAGGACACGTGCATATTCATATGCTTTTTCAATTTTATCGATATCATATTTTTTACCCGTTGCTTTAAGCATCGTAATAAGCTTAGTGATATCATTATGTGTAGTGGACATATTAGTCTCCATAATTCTTAGTACATTGATTTTTTATTTTTTTCAAAATAGATGATTTTTCTATATTGGTTTTTTCAGAATTGAAATATATTTCATACTGATAAATTCCCGGACTAACCTCTTCAATATTGCATATATTCAACTCATTCATTATATCCATAATGATTTTAAGTTTTGCGAGTCTTATTTCGGCATTCTTTATACGGGATAGTTTGTGATACATTTCAATTTGCGTCATCATATCATTTCCCATACGGTATTCCGATCTGAGCAAAGAATAAACCACTACAAAATCGTCCCTTGTCGGAACAATATTCTCGCTTTCTTTATATGCTTTACCGTTTTTAATTAATTCGTAAAGAGATATTTCATTCTTAAAGTAATTTACGTATTCCTCGGAATGTCGTATATCCTGAATTATCATTTGAACGCTTTCAGTATTATTATACTTATTTATGTCAAGTGTAAACAAAACATCAACGGCATCATTCTCGGTAATGTTAAGCTTAAGATACGATTTTTGAAACATAACGGCATTGATTGTTTGTCCATCTTTTTCAAAAACAAA
>JAZNWX010000157.1:0-5242 GCA_045593575.1 Eubacteriales bacterium
CCTCCGTCACGGCAAGCCGTGACACCTCCCTTTACACAAGGGAGGCTTACTGATTTTTCTAACTACCCTATAAACCCCAATTTAGCAAACAAAAGCCCCGATAATCGGGGCTTTTATTATTCTTTTTTTACGTATCTGATATACTCGCAATTACTTGCTTTTGACCTCTCGTTCATCTGCTCAAATACCTTGTTTCGCAACTCCATCGCTATCTCACGCCTGTTCTCTGCATCCGATGAGAAAGGTCCGTCTATATATATAGTTATACGTGGCTTTTTTCCCATTTTCCGCTTTTGATAAGTTGTAGTAAAGCAATAAATCGGAACACTCAACCGTGCAGGATACAAAAAGGATGCCTCATCGAAATCACGAATACCCGTATAATACTCCCACAAATGTGCTTCAGGATAAATAATAATCGGATGACCCTCATTTATTCTTTGCGATATTGCAGCATTGAATTTTTTCATTACTGACAATGTGTTCGGCAGCGGAAGAGCACCAAGCGGTCGCACAAGCTTTCCAATTACAGGCAAATAAAGGTTAGCAGGGCTGACAACGGTATATATCCGCTTTGGAAAGCAGGCTAATGCAGGGTTGAAAACGTCACCGATCGCTTGAGTGTGATTAGCATAGACAAAAAATCCACCCTTTTGATGCTTCAGCTTTTTTCTGCCCACAAATCTCACGTGCAAAAATAATCTGCAATATATGCTTGAAAAAACAAACGCAATCGAATACACTACACTCGATATTACCCTCTCCCACAAGCTCTTAGGTAAATACTCATAATCTGTTTTCAGAGTATATTCCTTCTCTGTCTGAAAAAAGTCATCCGAATAGCTTTCATAATATCTGATTTTCTTCTCACTCATATTAAAACACCTGTGAATAATCTATCCATCCCGCAATATCACTTGATTCAAAATCATATGAGAGTGGCTTTTTATATATTCGCTCATAGGCACTCTTTTTCATCTCATAGTCCTCTTTGCACATTCGTTTGCAGTTTTCCCGTGTGCTTTTTGTCTTATCCGGATAAATTACTCCAAGAATGTGTAAACGGTATTTTACCTTATAAAAATCCATATCCTCAAGTTGATTTACGTCAACCATTTCAACAAAGCAGGAAACTATCGGAGAGTTAAGCTTCGCCGAAAAATAGTAAGCTCCCTCCTTGTGCGGTCTCGGTTTTCTGTAATTGAACCACATCTCCTGCTCGGGATAAATCAAAATTGCTTCCTTTGACTCAATTTTTTCACCCAGGACCCCCAAAAGATTGCGTGTCATATATCTTAGGTCAGATGACAACGGTATGGTATTGGTATAGTTCATAAGAAATCCGATAAATCCCTCCATTGCAAAATTTGTTACCTGACTGACCACTCCCATTCTCTTGACACCGTTCTCACGCAAGAAGTTGCGTATAATTGTGTTTTCAAGGGGCGAAAAGTGATTGCTGGTGATAATGACTCCATTTTTCAGTATTTCAGGATCAACCTCACCAATAACCTCCGTTTCTTTATTAAGGATTTTTCCGCCAACGTTTGCGATTTTTCCCGCAATCGCAGACTTGAATTTATATGAAAAGCTCTTTCTCTTCTTAAGGAACCTATCTGTAATCACTTTTGCTTCGGCGGGCGATAGCACGGGGTCGTGAAGTTCAACCTTTTCGTTAAATTCCCCTGCTTCAACTCGCTTTTTTATATTTTCAATGACGGGCATTCTGTTGCCACCTATAATCATAGTCTTATTTGAACTCCTTTTTCGTGCATTTTTTTGAAGCTGATTTCATTATCACAGAATTTCTCTCCGTTCTTGATTAACAACGCAAGGCACTCGCCATCCTTACTCTTTTTGTTGTCGTCATAATCGTTTTTATACTCCTCAATTTCAGAAAGGTAGCCACTGTCCTTGGCATATTCCCAAAAATATTCCCCATATTGGATATTATCATAGCACCAGGGCTTTGAAAAAAGATTGTAATGAATCAGCTTTGCACCGTCAAGCTGCGGTGCATTATCATTCGGCATTGTGTCCCATTCTTCACCAAGATATTTAATTTTACCGTTACAAATAGCATTGATATAATCCTGATCAGGAGCAATACTGTCAAAATGATAGGTGTTTAGCAAATTCAAGAAATGCTCGTCAAACTTCTTTTCTCTAAGCGTCTTTAAATCCATCAAAAGAACTCCGGAATTTATATATTCGTTCTTGTCAACTCCCACATATTCCTCCATATAGCGAGCAAGAGGAGGCACGTCAACAACACTTTTGTCGCTGCACGCACCAATATAATTATCACCAAGCTCTACGTCATAAAGCTCGGCAAGATCTCCAAGAACCACAACGTCGCTGTCAACATATATTCCCTTGTCAAGTTCGGGAAACATCTGTGGGATAAAAATTCTGAAATATATAGTCAATGTGAAATAGTCGCAACGCAAATAATTTGATTTTATATCGGTTATTGCCTCAAGTCCCTTTTCCATCTGATAAAACTCGATGCTGAAATTGGGCTTTTCGAGAGACGCGAGCTTCATCTGGTTATCTTCACTGAGCTCTCTGTGCAAAACAATTGCCCTGTAGCATCGGTCGGGGGATGAATTCTTAATAGCAGAATTAAGTGCCACAGCAAGATAGGGAGCATATCCGTTGTCTATTGAAAAGAAAATTGGAATTTCATTGTGATTGTTGTTCATTGTTTTTCTCCTTTAAGTATAGATTTTTTGTGTTTATATATTCTTCGAGCAAATCGTCATATTCGTGCAATTTTAAAATTTTGTGCATTCCTTCAACATTCCAGGGCTTAACGTTGACAGAGTGAAAATACGGAAAAAATCTGAAGCTCGTTGTAAAATGCTGAAACACCGTATCCTCGTACAATTTTCTTTGCTCGTTATATTTCCTGTTGCAAATAATTTTATTCTTGCATAATTTATTGAGTGCCGATTGGTCCGGCATAAACATTTTTTTACTCATACACAACTGCCTTGCAGCACTGAAAAGTCCGCTTTTTCTGATGGATTCCATATTCAGCAGCAAAATGCCTGAGTTAAGATAATCCCTTTTGTAAAATTTCTGTCTGAAGAACCATCCTCCGTAATAGTCAAGAACACCCGCAATATCGTTATCACCCATATTTTGATTGTAAAAATCGCCGGGATTCATTCTACAAAGTACGTCATTGTCAAGATACAACACTCTGCTTGGCAAGCCTTCAACATCATCAGCATAAAGACGAAGCATACATCCCGGGGTAAATCTTGTATCCATATTGGCTTTGGGCAGCTCGCTTTGAAATTTTTCGCTGATGTCGATAAGTGTAACACTTATCTCTCTGTTGTAATTGCGAAGATATTTCTCCAAAAATAATGCAAACTGTTCACAGACAGCTTCTCTCTTTTGCCCGTTGTGTTCAAAGCTCGCAGTAAGAATGTATATATTCAATGATTCGCTCACGTTCTTTGCAAGCGATATGCTTGAAATAATTACGCCGTCAACAATGTTTGCGTCTCCGCTGTATAGCACGTTCATCTTTTTTCTCCTTTTGAAAATTCCTTGTGTTTATTTTACTTTCAGAATTATCAAAAATCAACCTACACCTATTATGGGATATTCTAACAATAAATTATCTACTGTAGAATTGACAATTATAGAATTCTACTTGTAGTAGAATAAATAAAAAAAGCCCTGAAAAATCAGGGCTTTTAAGCTTTTTTCTATTTTGTTGACGGCTTTTTTCTTATTACCGACCAAAGCACCAATATCAACTGTCCCGGTAGGCCGAGAAGGTAAATATAATTAAGATTTCCACCGAACATAAACACGGTAAGATGTACTGCAGCCAACAGAGTCCACATCATAATTGATATAATCAAGTAATTTCTTCTTCTGTTGAACCAAATATGATTGAATATGAGCCACACTATTGCCGATACAGGAAATGCATACAAAAACGGTAGCCATTTTGCGTTTTCTGACGGAACGAAAAGTGCAAGGGGGATGAAAACTATTATTGCAACCAACCAAACCATCTGAATACTGATTCCGGTTATTGCCTTTCTGTTTTTAACCAATACCTTATTTGTTGCCTCCTTGAGTTTTCTCTCTTCTTCGGTTGTCGGTACACATTTTTCGTGATCCGCACTCACAAGATAATCAAGGGTTACAGAAAAAATTCTTGCTATTTCAACGAGAACTGATACGTCGGGAATGGACTCTCCCCTCTCCCACTTTGAAACAGCTTTATCGGAGTAATTCAGCTTTTCTGCAAGGTCAAGCTGAGTCATTTTGTTTAATTTTCTAAGTTCAGATATATTCTTTGCTATAATTTGCTTTAACTCTTGCAAAAAAATCACCTCTTATAAAAGCAAAATTTTAACTGTATGGGATTTTATCACAAAAATATTAATATTTTGTTAACAAACCCACAAAATCCAAATCAAATTATGTTGATGTATAGATAAAAAGTTTGATTTATGTATATACACAGCAAAAAATCACCCCCCGCGGCAAACCGCGAGGGATGAAAGATGTGTAATTTGAGTAAAACTCAAAACCATTAATTTATGTAATTTATTCGGATATTTTTGCTCCGTAGTTATTGTAATTAGGAATATTAGTGGTATCAATTTTACCAACAATTTCTCCTGCGTACAAGTTAACAGTTGCAGAATTAGATTCATAAGAGTTACCAATAGCAGCATCAATATTACCTTCTGCTACAGTTGCGTCCAATTTACCACCGTACATATTGAATGTACCGCCGTATACGAATACAAGCTGTGCTGCACGTCCTGCCTCTTCGTCATAGTCAGCAGTATTCTGGTATTCTGGCGAAGGAATTACAACGTTACCGCTGTAAAGATTTACAGTAGCTCCTGCATCTATCTGGAATGCATAAGAAGCACAAATAGCGCCTGTCTGTTCTGCAGATGAGTCAATAATATTCAATGTTGCACCAGCTCTAACTGTAAACAAAGCTACACTTGCACCGCTCAAACCTTTTTGAATAAACTTGTGTCCATTAAGGTCGATAGTAACATTTCCTGCAATATTAATATTCAATGTACTAGCATTAGCCCAAACATCAAGAACTACGTCTTCAGTTAATTTAACATCGCTATTAAGAAGAATACCGTTCTTCTTAGCACCATTAACTGTACATGTTATGGGTTGTGCGCTTCCACCATCATCAAGTGTATTTATCCATCCGATAGTTTCTTCAAAGCTATTA
>JAZNWX010000158.1:0-6248 GCA_045593575.1 Eubacteriales bacterium
CCAGTTCACAAAGAAGCTCAACGCTTTGGGTTAATTGATTCAAATAAAAAGACGTACACTTCTCACCGTGTACGTTTTTTTATTTTTTGTCGCTCATAAAAATATAAAAATTGGCATATAATTTTATTTATTTTTTATTGACTTTTCAATATAGATTTGTTATAATATATTTAATCGCATTTTAAGTTTAGTTTAAGCGTTTTGCTTAAGTTCGAAAGGAGAAAAAAATGAACAGAATTCTTAGAATCAGTATCGTTGTTGTTATCTGTCTCATCCTCATTCTCGGCGTTGCCTTAATCATTGGTCAATGCTCCAAGGATGATACCTCAGAATCAACTCCACCATCTTCACAATCAACCTCATCATCGTCTTCGAGCTCTTCATCCTCGAGCTCTTCATCTTCAAGTTCATCATCTTCAAGTTCATCATCTTCATCAAGCTCATCCTCATCACAGGGTGGAGATCCCGATCCTGATCCCGATCCCGATCCCGATCTTGGTGATTTTGTTGAAACAAATGATAAAGTTTACGTAATTACAGACGAGCTTAATATTCGCACATCACCTGAAGTTCCCGAAAATGACGAAGATTTCTACAAAAATGTTGTAGGATCCGTATTTACGGATGCTGAGCTTGAAAGACTTGGCTACTATAACGGTGAAAACAGTTGGTCAAAAATCTTATATGACGGTGAGATTCGTTATGTTAGATCCGATTCTGTTACAACGCAAAAGCCCATTACAGAATTTGCAGGCGAAGCAGAAACAGTTTACGTTATTGAGGGCATCAACCCCATAGTATTCTCAAGACCCAGCCACATCGAAAAGCATCAGTATTCCGAGCAGGTTGGAACTCTCTTTGCAGGAAATTCCTATACAAGACTTGGCATTGCAACAGTTGTTTACGTTGACGATGAAGGCAACGAGTACACATTCGCTAAGGTTCAGTTCGAGCACGAAGGCGAACCCATTACCGGTTATGTAAATAATGCATATCTCACAACAGAGGCTCCCGTAAATCCCGATGGAGACGTAGTATTCGAAGAAAACTCAGACGTGCTCCTTGTTATTGCTGATCAAAGCATCGCCCTCAGAAAGTCAACCAGCTGGATCGATGGCGATGATGAACACAACGCAGCACAGGTTGTAGGACACGCTCAGAAGGATCAATTGCTTCAGGCTACCTTCAAGGGCACTGAAAGCGATGACACAGTTTGGTATAAGGTTCTTGTTGATGACGTTACATATTACGTGATCTACAACGAAGCACATCTTCAGATCCAGACAAACCCTTAAGGTTACCGTAGTTAACACGGGTGAACTTCCTGCGGATGCTTTGATTCCCCAGACATTTCTTGAAGCATTGATACCCGTATCAGCATTACTCCTGCAGCATAATTATATTAACTGAATATTATTATCTGAGAGCAATCCCACAAATCAAAATTTGAAGAACCAATACAAAAGAGGAGCCATTTGGCTCCTCTTATTTTATTCTTCATCGTTCATTCTTTTTTCCATCATATCGGCTTTCGTTACAAGCACCACACGGGGTTTGTTTCCGTCAGGAGCACTTACGTATCCAAGAGCTTCCATTCTGTCAATGATCTTTGCGGCTCTGCCGTATCCGATCTCAAGTCGGCGCTGAAGCAAAGATGTTGAAATTTTGCCCATTTCAATTGCAACGTCAAGTGCTGCCTTGAATTTTGGATCAACACCCTCTTCACCGGGCTCCCCGTCATCAATACCTGCAAAGCTGCCTGCTCCACCCTTGCCCTTGGGATTGCCGCATTTTGCAGCTTCCTCCTCAAGACGCTTGATAAATGCATCGTTGAACGAAACACCGTCATTATGCTCATTGATGAAGTCAACTATTCTTTCAACCTCACGGTCATCTACAAATGCACCCTGAACACGCATCGGCTTTGTTGAGCCAATGGGAGCAAAGAGCATATCTCCTCGTCCTATGAGTTTATCTGCACCGGCTGTATCAAGAATTGTCTTGGAGTCGACCTGGGATGCAACAGTAAATGCAATACGTGAAGGAATATTCGCTTTGATAAGGCCTGTTACTACGTCAACAGAAGGACGCTGTGTACCTACGATAAGATGGATACCTGCAGCTCTTGCCTTCTGTGCGATACGGCAGATTGCAGTTTCAACATCATCGGCTGCAGTCATCATAAGGTCTGCAAGCTCGTCAATAATAATAACAATATAAGGAAGATATTCTTTTGCAGGATCGTTAGCGGTAAGCTCGTTATATCCCGAAATATTTTTAGCACCAACACTTTCAATAAGCTCAAATCTTCTCTCCATCTCAGCAACTGCTGACGCAAGAGCACCCGCCGCCTTCTTAGGATCGGTCACAATCGGTGCATAAAGATGAGGAATTGATCTGAAGGGCTGGAATTCAACCTTTTTGGGATCTATAAGAATGAGCTTGACGTCACGCGGGCTCGCCTTATAGAGAATACTCATAATAATACAGTTGATACATACGGATTTACCCGAACCCGTTGTACCTGCGATAAGCATATGCGGCATTTTTCCAATATCAAAATATACAGAATTACCGCCAACGTCCTTACCGAGAGCAGCCGTCAGAATACTCTTCTTTTCTTCAAACTCAGGGCTGTCGATAAGAGAACGCAAGCCGACGGTTGCAGCGATCTTATTAGGAACCTCGATACCAACAGCCGCCTTATTGGGTATAGGAGCTTCAATTCTTACACCTGTAGTAGCTAAACTAAGTGCTATATCGTCAACAAGGTTAGCGATCGAACGGATACGAACACCAACATCGGGCTTAAGCTCGTAACGTGTGATAGTAGGTCCTCTTGAATATGTTATCTCCTGTATACGAACACCAAAGCTCTTAAGAGTTTCCATAAGTGCATTCGCGTTCGCCTTGATTTCATCGTGAGCAGCTTTTTCGTCCTCGTCATTCTTGTAGTTTTTAAGAAGATTAACGTCGGGTCTTACGTATTCACGCATAATGCTCTCGGGAATGGTAGAATCCTCACCGTCATCGGGAACAGTTTCAATGTCGGTTATTTCCTTCATTTCAACGTCTATCGTCTCGGGCTCCTTCTTCTTCCTTTCGGGCTTTTCTTCGGGTTCGATTACAACCTCTTCTGCAACATCAACATCATCCTCTGAGGTAGCAAATTCCTTGGGGGGATTCTTGAATACAGATGCAACATTTACTCTGCCGTCATCGGTTTCTTCTATAATTTCGTCATCAAAATCAATCTTTTCAAGCTTGGGCTCGTCATAAAGCACGGGCTCGGGATCTATAAATTTCATCTCGCCGTACTTCTTCTTATCGTTGATTTCTTTTTGCTCAATTTCAATAGCTCTGCGTTCTGCCATAGCTATTCTCTCATTTTCAAGCTCTCGCTCAGCAATACGGGCAAGCTCCTCTTCCTTCTGACGAAGCTCTTCTTCCTCTGCCTTCTGCTTCTTTTCAAATTCCTTCTGCTCGCGTCTTTCCTGCTTTCGAACAGCACTCTTTTCTCTTTGTGAAACGCGGAATGCAGCCCATTTCTGAGATATAAAATCGGTGATGATTCCGGGTCTTATTCCAAGAGAAAGTACAAAGAACACGATGCTGAGAGCCAACATAATGATTGTTGTTCCAACAGATTTAAAAAGGAAATAAATGCACTCGCAGAAAATTCCGCCTATGGCACCGGAGCTGAAAACGTGGCCTGCCGAATACTCATATATCGGTACGAGTCCGAGAAAAGCAGAAAGATCGGAATTGATGCTTCCCTTTACAAAAACATGTATAAGTCCTGAGAAAGAAACTAAGAATATAAATGCAAATACAGTTTTGGAAGCCGCAAGTCCGTTGTCAACGAATTTACGCCAATTCAAAGCCAGATTTACAAGGACAATCGGGATAATGAAGGCACAAAGTCCAAACAATCCGAGAAAGACATTTTTGAAAAATACTCCACCAACACCAACGTATTTTTCACCCGTCAACGAGGCAAGTACAAAGCACACCTCGAGCAAAAGTGCAACAGCAATAAATACGAAGGGCAATATCTGATGAAGAAGACGCTCAGAGGGTACCCCGAACGATGCCTTATGCTGATTTTTTCCCTTGCTCTGACTTGCACCCTTTGAAGCTCCCTTTTTATCGGGAACCTTCTGAACGGCTGTCTTGGATTTTTGAGCTGATGATTTCTTTTTTTCTGCCATTTAATCACTTCCTTTGAAGATATTTATGTTAATTCCGAAACAGTAATATATTACATATACAAATATTATATCATATAGAATCAATAATTTCAATATTATATTTGCTGTTTTTTGGAGAGTTTTTTATGAATTTTATAAAAAAGAATTATATTTCTATAATCATTGGAGCACTTTCAGGTCTTGTTAACGGGCTTCTAGGTGCGGGTGGCGGAATAATAATAACGTACTATCTTGCAAAGGTATTAACAACCGATCAAAAAAGTCAAAACGGGGTTTTCGCAAATGCTCTTGCCACTATGCTACCAATATCAATAGTTTCAATTATTTTTTATTTAATTCGGGGATACGTGGCACCGAATGGCGATTTATTGTTTTTGCTGCCCCCGGCAATAGTCGGAGGTATTATCGGTGCATTTCTTCTCACAAAATTAAAGTTGAAAATAGTTAAGCTGATTTTTGCATTTTTGGTTACACTTTCGGGAATATTTATGCTTTTTAAATAAAAAAAACGGAGCAATATGCTCCGTTTTCTCAGTCTGCCAATGCAATTTCAAAGGCGGATTTAATTTCATCAAAGGTATATCCGTATCTTACGAGCGAGCCGACTATCTTTTTGCGAACCGTAGTGTCCTTTGGAATATGTTTGTGCTTTTTTCTAAGCAAAAGAACGCAATTTTCAACCATTTGCTCCTTCGTTATCTCAGAGAGTGCATTTGATATATATTCTTTTTCATACCCCTTAGCCAAAAGCTCACGGTAAATTCGCTTTTTTCCCCATAGCTTATCAAGGCAGAGATCCACCTGTCGCTGAACGTCAAGCTCCTCGTTAATCGCTCCCACGTCGCGAAGATAATCAGCCGCACTTTCGGCACTCGCTTTGTCTATTCCCTTACTTCTGAGACGGGATACAAGTCGCCTTCTCGATGAAGCGGAATAAGAGAGAAGATCGCTTCCCTTTCTTATAGCAAGACATTCCTTTGATGATTTTTCAATCATTTCAAAGGTTTCCTCATCAATAATCATTCCCCGGCGTAAGCCAAGCTCAAGATATTGATTTGTGAAAAGAAGCATCTTTCTTCTTTCACTATTTCCTGCATCATCTGAAATTTGCAGAGTGACAAGCATTTCTGCACCCTCACTCATCGCATTTATTGAAATTATTTCAATTTTCATTTTTAATTAATCTTCATCGGCGAGAGTTTCAATCTCGAAGCTGTCGATATCATCATCGTCATCAAGCTCAAACTCATCGTTATTACCGTCAACAAGCTTATCTGCCATAGCACGAACCTTGGATTCAAGCTCGTCCATAAGCTCACGGTTGCTCTCAAACACTTTGCGAGTATTATCCTTGCCCTGTGCGAGCTTTTCACCCTCGTAAGAGAACCAAGAGCCACTCTTCTTGATAATGCCAAGAGTGATACCCATATCTATAAGCTCGCTGGATTTGGAAATTCCCTTTCCGTAAAGAATATCAAACTCCGCAACCTTAAAAGGAGGTGCAACCTTATTTTTAACAATCTTACATTTAACTCGGTTTCCGTAAACGTCGGCACCGTTCTTAAGCTGTTCGGTCTTTCTTACGTCGATACGAACTGAAGAATAAAATTTAAGTGCACGTCCGCCGGGAGTTGTTTCGGGATTACCGTACATAACGCCAACTTTTTCACGAAGCTGGTTAATAAAAATTACAACAGCATTACTCTTTGAAATAACAGCGGAGAGCTTTCTCATCGCCTGTGACATAAGACGTGCCTGAACACCAACCATAGTAGCACCCATCTCACCGTCGATTTCCTGACGGGGAACGAGAGCTGCAACAGAGTCAACGACTACAACGTCAATAGCACCTGAGCGAACGAGTGCCTCTGTAATTTCAAGTGCATCCTCACCGCAATCGGGCTGGGACACGAGCAATTCATTGATATTTACGCCGAGTGCCTTTGCGTAAACGGGATCGAGTGCGTGCTCTGCATCGATAAAGGCTGCTTGGCCGGCTTCTTTTTGAATCTCTGCGATAGCGTGCAAAGCCAGAGT
>JAZNWX010000159.1:0-3194 GCA_045593575.1 Eubacteriales bacterium
AACAACTCACAGATAAATCAAAATTTGAAGCGACAAGTGTACAAAAAAAGAACAACCTCTCGGTTGTTCTTTTTTTAACTTCGTTTAAATTATATCAAGCATCTTTTCGACACTCGCGATTTTTACGCATAGGCAAAGTACATTCATCGCCTCTTGAAGCTCTTCATTAGAAGGGTATGTCGGTGCAATTCTGATATTTCTATCGCGAAGGTCATTGCCGTATGGATACGTTGCTCCAACTGTGGTAACCGTTACCCCTGCCCTTTTGAGCAGCTTATAGGTTCGTTTTGCGCATCCGTCAAGTGTATTCAAGCTGATAAAATAGCCACCGTTCGGATCACTCCAGGTTGCAATTTCAGCTTCTCCAAACTCTCGGTGAAGTGTCTCCTTAACAATATCAAATTTTGGTCGGATAATCTCTGCCAGCTTTTGCATATGCAAGCGGATATTCTCCGCATTTTCAAAATACTTAACGTGGCGAATTTGATTTATCTTATCAAAACCGATGGTCTGTGCAGCAAGAATTGGACGAATCTGATTGAAATTCCTTGTGCTTGTTGCAAAAATTGCCACTCCCGAGCCGGGGAATGAAATTTTTGAGGTCGATGCAAAATAGAACACTCTATCAATATGACCGCAACTCAAACAAATATCAAAAATGTCAACAAGCTCATCTCGTCTATCAGGATAGAGATCGTGCACAGCATAAGCATTATCCCAAAAAATTCTAAAATCGTTTGCAGCAGTTTTCATTTTTGCAAGTCGCTCAACAGTTTCGGGTGAATAGGTTATACCCTCGGGATTTGAATATTTAGGGCAACACCAAATACCCTTGATGCTCTCGTCCCTTGCAACAAGTGCTTCAACTGCATCCATATCGGGCCCTGTCGGTGTCATATCAACGGTAATCATCTCAATTCCGAGTGACTGACAAATGGCAAAATGCCTATCGTATCCAGGTGCGGGACAAATGAACTTAACCACGGGCAATTTACACCACGGTTTGGCACTCCCAAGCACACCGTAAAGCATTGCACGCGCCACGGTATCGTACATAAGATTGAGTGAAGAGTTTCCTGCAACGAATATATTCTCAGGCGGAATGTTAAGAAGGTCTGAAAAAAGCTTTTTTGCCTCAGGAATACCCTCAAGAATTCCGTAATTTCGGTAGTCAACACCATTTTCGTTTATACAGTCCTCGCTCTTTGATATACAGTCGAGCATACCCGTCATCATATCGAGCTGCTCCCTGCCGGGCTTTCCGCGTGAAAGGTCGAGCGAAAGTCCTTTCTCGCAGATAATTTTATATTCATTTTTAAGTTGAAGATATAATTCTTCAAGTTGACGGTTATTCATTTCACTATATTTCAAAATGAACACCTCCTTTATGAATATTTAAATGAATAATTGTAGGGGCGATTCGTGAATCGCCCTAACAACTGATTTGCTAATTAAAATTCTGCGTTACCTGTTGTTCTGGGGAACGCTTCAACGTCACGGATGTTAGAAACACCTGTGATATACATAATGAGACGTTCAAAGCCGAGACCGAAGCCTGCGTGACGGCATCCACCGTACTTTCTGAGTTCAAGATACCACCAATAATCATCGGGCTCGAGATTGAATTTTGCCATTGCTTCAAGCAATTTTTCCATTCTCTCCTCACGCTGAGAGCCACCTATAAGCTCACCAACACCCGGAACAAGCATATCGGCTGCCGCAACTGTCTTTCCATCATCGTTCTGACGCATATAAAATGCCTTGATATCTTTGGGATAGTCGGTTACGAATACAGGTTTCTTGAAAATTTCTTCTGTGAGATATCTTTCGTGCTCTGTTTGAAGATCCATACCCCAATATACAGGGTATTCAAAGGTATGACCGCAGCTCTGCAATTTTTCAACTGCTTCTGTATATGTGATTCTTCCAAATTCGCTGTTTACAAGAGCAGTAAGACGGTCGATTAGACCTGTATCGAAGAATTTGTTAAAGAACTCCATCTCTGCAGGGCAGTTTTCCATAACGTAGGAAAGGACAAATTTCATCATATCTTCTGCTGTATCCATATAGTCGGTAAGATCTGCAAAAGCGAGCTCGGGCTCAACCATCCAGAATTCTGCCGCGTGACGCTGTGTGTTTGAACGTTCTGCGCGGAAGGTGGGGCCAAAGGTATATACGTTTGCAAATGCCATAGCATAGGTTTCAACGTTGAGCTGACCTGAAACGGTAAGTCCTGTTTTCTTGCCGAAGAAGTCCTGTGTGTAATCGATCTCTCCACTCTCTGTTCTTGGGGGATTTGCAAGGTCAAGTGTTGTTACCTGGAACATTTCACCTGCACCCTCACAGTCACTTCCCGTAATGAGAGGTGTGTGAACGTAAACGAATCCTCTGTCCTGGAAGAACTTGTGGATAGCGTAAGCTGCAACAGAACGAACACGGAAAACCGCGTTGAATGTGTTTGAACGTGGACGAAGATGTGCGATGGTTCTGAGATATTCAAGAGTGTGACGCTTCTTCTGAAGAGGGTAATCGGGAGTGGATGCACCCTCAACGTCGATCAACTCTGCCTTAAGCTCAAACGGCTGCTTTGCCTCGGGAGTAAGCTCAAGTGTACCCTCGATAATGAAGGAGCAACCAACGTTCTGCTTAGCGATTGTTTTATAGTTTTCAAGCTTTGCATCCTCAAAAACGACCTGGAGATTTTTGAAATAACTACCGTCGTTAAGCTCAATAAAGCCAAATACGTTGGATGCACGAATAGTTCTTGCCCAACCTGCAACAGTAATTTTTTGTCCCGCAAATTTTTCGGGAGATGCAAAGATTTCTTTGATAGTAATGCGTTTCATTTTTCTACCTTCTTTTTTAATTTTGATTATTCATATAAAAATTTTAAATATTATATCACACAATATCAGCAATTTCAAGAGTTTGAAAGATTTTTGTTCAAATTTTGATTTGTAAGGGAGTTGTTCGCACGAACCAAGCTGTTGTTTCGTCCACCTTTGCAAAGGTAGCGCCCCACGCGTAGTGGCGCCCGCCGCGTAGGCGAATCGGCGTTTCTTTGTTAGCTTTCTTTGCGCCTCTGACGTCAAAGAAAGCGGCTAAACCCTTTTGGCAGCAAAACTTGTTAGACGCTTTTTTCTTTGGCATTATAGCCACAAAGAAAAAAGCTTTGCAAAAAAGAAATGGCGTTT
>JAZNWX010000160.1:0-2073 GCA_045593575.1 Eubacteriales bacterium
TTTCTGTTTTTGAGGGGTTATGATGCGATGGCATCGGAGGTTCTCACGGTATGTTGTTCTCTGAATCCCACGGTGAATACGATGTCAATATCGTTGCCCTCGGTGCGTGACCACTTTTCCTTCTTTTCGTAGACGTATATCTTGGATACGAATGCGTGTACGATTTCGGGAGTCAGCCCCTGAATATCAATAAATCTGTTGGCATTGGCAATGAAATCGTCAATCGAATTTCTTTCCTCACCATAGCTCGCTTCGGCTTCTTCAAGCTTGACGAGCTTTTTTGTTAGTGTTGATTGCTCCGTTTCGTAGCTTTGTGCCATTTTATCATAACGCTCATCTGTGATACGTCCGCTGACGTTGTCCTCATAGAGCTTTTGAATGATGCGGTCAAGTTCGTCAATACGCTTTCTTGTTTTGACGATCTCTGCCTTGACAGACTTGAGCTTTTTTTCGTCCTCGTCACGTTTCTTGGCACGAGCTTTCTCATAGAACACCTCGGGATTTTCTCTCGCGAGCTCTGTCACCCAGCGTATCTGCTGAAGAACAATTTGTTCTAACGCCATAGCGTTGATCTGATGTGCCGAGCATCTGTCTTTGCCCTTGCGCTGATAAAATCCACAACTGTAATAGTTTTCTTCGGGACGCATGGTCTTTGCTCTGTGAAGGTACATTCGATTTCCGCAACTCGCACAGGCGATAACATTGTGGAAGATATCCACCTTGCCCGACTTATCGGGACGGTTGCGACCGTCAAGGATAAGCTGTACCGTTTCAAAAACCGATTTGCTGACGATAGCTTCGTGCGTGTTCTCGAATACCAACCATTCTTCCTTGGGCAGACGGATCTGTTTCTTGACCTTGAAAGATTTGACCTTCGTCTTGCAGTTCACGGTGTTGCCGATATAATCCTGATTGCGGAGGATGGAACGTATCGTGGTGCTTGACCATCGGTAAGGATCGGTGATGTCAACACCGCTGTGTACGTATCCGTATTTCTGATAGAGATACTGTCCGGGCGTGATGATCTGATCGTTCTGTAAGCCCTTGGCTATCTTTTTGAGATTTGGATCCTTGAGAAATTCTTTGAAGATTCGTATAACGATATCCTTGGTATCGGGATCTGGGATGATGCATCCGGGGTTGTCGGGATCCTTGATATAACCGTAAGGAGCGTTGGTAGCAAGGCGTTCTCCGCGCTTGGCTTTGCTCTGAAATGTGGCTCTGACCTTGTGACTGGTGGTCTGGGCGTGCCATTCATTGAAGATGTTGATGATGCCAAGCTGTTGCTCATTTTCGCTGTGAAGGCTATCGTAGTTATCGTTGATAGCGATAAACCGAACGTCATATTCGGGAAACGTCAGCTCGATATATCGTCCGGTTTCAATATAATTTCTGCCGAGACGGGACAAGTCTTTTACGATAATTATACCGATCTTGCCATCTTCCATGTCTGCCATCATGCTTTCAAAGCCGGGACGGTTGAAATTTGTACCGCTGAAGCCATCATCAATATAGAATTTCGTGTTGCGGAATCCCTTGCTCTTGGCATAATCCGTGAGGATCTTTCTCTGATTCTGAATACTATTTGATTCGCCCTGCATGGAATCCTCATGGCTGAGTCTGCAATAAAGCGCTGTAATTTTTTCGTTTGTTTCGTGCATGGTTGTTCTCCTTTCTACTCTTAAACCATTTGTTTTACAAAACAACCGAATAAGCTGCAAGCATATATTATCACAAAGGATTCCATATATCCAGCGTTTTTCGGAATGTTAAGAGTAAAGTAACATCTCATAATCATTATCTGTTTCGGTCGATCAGCTCGTCTATTTTATCGAACGCCGTGGCTTCTTTGCTTCGGTCAAGATAATTTGTCACGTGATAGACCTTGCCGTTGATCTCGTGCTCACTCTGAAGGCCAACGTAATTTTCCTTCTGTACCTCGTAGTAACGGGCGAATGCTTCGGGGTCTTGATAGCCTGTCTTTCCGTGTGTATCCCGAAATAAAAACTGAATTGTTAGCAGAATTCTTTTGAACCATCCGGCATTTATATACTCATCACGGACGAACCAAGT
>JAZNWX010000161.1:0-3700 GCA_045593575.1 Eubacteriales bacterium
AGGAAGCACCTGCTTATCACAATGACAGTCAAACTTCATTCCGAGAATTTCGCTACTTCTGAAAAGCTTTATGTTTGTTGCTCTCATATCTGACGGTGCATCTATCGAATAATAAAGCTTGGGATTCTTGCAGTCGGCAAGTATTTTCGCTGTGTATTCATCGTCTGCGTTGGCGATGGTCAGCTTGCTCTCGAAGCTGTCGAACAATTGCTTTTTGCAACTGAAATATTCATCAAAGCTATCGTGCTCACCGGGGCCGATATGGTCGGGTGATAGATTGGAAAAAAGAGTGATATCAAACTTGATTCCAAGCACGCGTGAAAGCTTCATAGCTTGGGATGAAACCTCCATAACAATCGCCTTGATACCTCCATCAGCCATTTTTCGCATATAGTATTGCAGCTTGTAGCTTTCGGGTGTGGTATTTGTTGATTCGATTTTCGTATTGCCGAAAAGAATACCGTTTGAGCCGACATAACCGCAGGGCAAACCATACTTATCAAGAAGCTGTTTTATCATTAGTGCCGTTGTGGTTTTTCCTTTAGTTCCTGTTATACCGATAACAAGAAGCTCATTTGAGGGATTTTGGTAAAGCTCACACGAAAGAAGAGCAAGTGCTGCTCTTGTGTCGCTTGTTAATATTACCGTTGCATCTTGCGGCAATCTTTTTGGACGGTGCTCGCAAACGAAAACACGGCATCCGTTGTCATAAGCCTTTTTTGCGAACAGGTGACCGTCAGTTGCAAAGCCCTTGACACAAACAAATACCGAACCGTTTCTCGCCTCACGGGAGTCGTTGGTGATGTGAGTAATATCAGCATCAGCAATATTTTCACTGTATTCAATTTTCTTTAAAAGTTTCGAAAGTAACATAAATTCTCCCCGCAGAGTATTGATATGATTAATTATATCATAATTTTATCTTTTTTTCCATAGAAAAGCCAAAAAAACTTTTACCTGCGAAGAAGATTTTACACTTGTCATTTTATCAACGAAAATTAAATTTAATCTATTGACATTTTTGCTCATAAAATATATAATATATATAATCATACTAAAATGGCGAATTATGGGGATATGCAAATGAAGGGATTTATTGAAAGCACTTCGGTTATTATAATCGGCGGCGGTGCGGCGGGAATGATGGCTGCTTTAACTGCTGCACGAAGTGGAGCTGAGGTGATACTTTTTGAAAAGAATGACCGACTTGGTAAAAAGCTCAGGATCACGGGCAAGGGACGTTGCAACGTTACCAATGACTGCGACAAAAACGAGTTTTTATCAAACGTCGCAAGTAATTCAAAGTTCCTTTTTGCAGCCATTTCACGTTTTTCAACTGCCGACACGAAGGAGTTCTTCGAGGACTGCGGAGTTCCCCTTAAAACCGAGAGAGGCAAACGAGTTTTCCCTGAGTCTGATAAGGCACAAGATATAGTTTGTGCTATGGAAAACGCTTGCGTTGAGTCGGGGGTTCGCATAATAAAGAGCAAGGTTGATTCTTTGATAATTGAAGACGGAAAAATACTCGGGGTAAATGCAGGTGGCGAGAGCTACGGTGCAGGTGCAGTTATTGTCTGCACGGGCGGAGCGTCCTATCCCAGAACGGGTTCAACGGGTGACGGATACCGATTTGCAAGGTCGGCTGGGCATAAGATAGTCGGGATAAAACCCTCACTTGTCCCTCTTGTTGCCAAGGGAAAGCTCTGTGCACATCTTCAGGGATTATCACTTAAAAATATCGCATTCAAAGTGAAAAATAATGAAAACGGAAAGACGGTTTATGAGGATTTTGGCGAGATGATGTTCACCCATTTCGGTCTTACAGGTCCTGTGGTGCTTTCGGCAAGTGCCCACCTTTCAGATATTGAAAGCGGAAAATACACCGCTTGTATCGATATGAAGCCGGCACTTGACTCAAAGACTCTTGATGCCAGAATTTTGTCCGACTTCAGCGAATGTATAAACAAGGATTTTATAAATTCGCTTGATGCACTTCTTCCGCAAAAAATGATAGATACGGTTGTTGGTCTTTCAGGTATTGATCCGAGAAAAAAGGTGAATTCAATTACCAAAGAAGAAAGAGAAAGACTCGTTTCGGTTATTAAGAATATTGAAATTCCGCTTATAGGATTTCGCCCGATCGATGAAGCAATAATCACAAAGGGCGGTGTTTCCGTCAGCGAGGTTAGTCCCAAAACTATGGAATCAAGGCTCGTCTCGGGATTGTATTTTGCGGGCGAGGTGCTTGACCTTGACGCATACACGGGCGGTTTTAACCTTCAAATAGCATTTTCTACAGCAACTCTGGCAGGGGAAAATGCCGCTTGGAGTAGCTTTGAATAATTATAATTTTTTATAGAGGAAAATAAGATGATCAGAATAGCAATTGACGGGCCAAGTGGCTCAGGCAAGAGCACGCTTGCCAAAGCAGTAGCAAAAAAGCTTGGAATCATATACGTTGATACGGGTGCACTTTATCGAACCGTTGGCTACTATGTGTATCAGAGTGGAAAGGATCCGCACAGTGCGGAGCAGGTGGAAAGCTTGCTTTCAGAGATCAATATTGATCTTAAATACGAAAACGGTACTCAAAGAGTAATTCTCAACGGAGAGGATCTCGGCGACAAAATCAGAATGCCGGAAATGTCTATGTATGCATCTGCAGTTTCTGCTATTCCGGCTGTCAGAGCATTTCTTCTCGAAATGCAGAAATCTCTTGCAAGAGAGAACAGTGTGGTTATGGACGGACGAGATATCGGTACTGTTATTATTCCCGATGCGGATATTAAGATTTTCCTTACCGCAAGCAACGAAACAAGGGCAAAGAGAAGAACTCTTGAGCTTTTGGAAAAGGGCGTGGATGCAAGATATGAGGACGTTCTTTTCGATATGATTGAACGTGATAAAAACGATAAGAACAGGGATATTGCACCCGCTGTTCCCGCGTCGGATGCTATAATATTTGACAACTCTGTTATGACCGTTGAGGAAAGTCTTAAGGAAATTGTGAGGTTGGTAAATGAGCGAGCATAAGAATGTTACACAGAATTTTGAAAAACAGAAAAAGACGTATAAGTTTTTATATTGGCTTTTGGCGGGTATCGTTCGTAAGCTCTACAGAGTACGAGTAATCAATCCCCAAAACGAGCCACTTGACAGACATTTTATAGTTGCGTCAAATCATACCGCGGCAGCTGACGGTGTAATTATTTGTGCAACAATGAAAAACCAGATAAGATTTATGGGAAAAAAGGAGCTTTTCAAGGTTCCCCTTGTCGGTTCCATTTTAAGAGCAATAGGCTGTTATCCTGTTGATAGAAAGGGTAGTGACGTTGCAGCTTTGAGAAACACCATCAACCTTCTTAATGACAGGGATTGCGTTGGTATTTTTCCTCAGGGAACAAGATGTCCCGGAGTTGATCCTGCAAAGACGCCTGTTAAAAACGGTGTTGGACTTATTGCGGCACGCTCGGGTGCAGATGTTCTTCCTGTTTGCGTAAAATCGAAATCAGGGAAGGTAAAAATGTTCAGAAAGAACTATCTTATTATCGGTGAGTTGATTGAAAATAAAGATTTGGATTTTGAAAATAATAAGGGCATAGAGGGGCACCAAAGAGTTGCAGAACGCATTTTTGCTGAGATTTGTAATCTTTATGCCGAAATGGATTTAAAGAATGCAAAATAACGTAGTTGTAGCACA
>JAZNWX010000162.1:0-9723 GCA_045593575.1 Eubacteriales bacterium
TCAATCTTCGCATTTATCTGTTGGAGCTTTGTATTTTCGCCGCCTGCCATAAGTGCGATGATCTTTTTTCTATCCTCAAGTGCCTTCATTTCACGGTCAATACCGTCAATTTCATTTATCAAGGCCTTATGCGTTTCCGAAAGCTTAGAAATTGAAGATTCGAGCTTTTTGCACTCCTCTTCAAGCTTTTTGATCTCTCCTGCTCTTGAGAGAATACTCTGACCGTGTTTTACGGAACCACCTGTAAAAGAGCCGCCAACATTAATCTGCTGACCGTCAAGAGTAATGGCTCTGACACGGTATTTAAGTGCCTTTGCCATCTCTGTTGCGTTGTCGATATTATCAAATACCGCTATTCTGCCAAGCATATATGAAACGATGTTCATATACTCACTCTTAGCACTTACAAGGTCATCGGCAAATGCAATAAATCCACGGAAGCCGGATGCCTCCTTCATCTCCTGGGAGATGGCAGGTGCTTTTATTGCGGTTATAGGCATAAAGGTCGCTCTGCCCTGTTCGTTTTTCTTAAGAGAGAGCATAGCTGCCTTAGCAACGCTTTCGTTCTCTACTACGATATTCTGAATGGATGCTCCAAGAGAAGTTTCAACCGCAACAACGTATTTTTCGTCAACCGAAATCAATTTGGAAACGGGACCGTGTATCTTACCAACACTTGTTCCGTCAGGATTTGTTAACTTTCCTTCGCTATAAGATTTCATAACGAAGCGTACACTGTTATTATAGCCCTCAAACTGATCGTCCATAGCCTTGTATGTATCAATTCTCTGTCTTGTGGACTGAAGTGCGAGCTTTTTGTTGGTCAACTCAACGTCAATTCCATCCTTCTGCTGCAATGTTCGCTGCAAGCTCTCGTCAAGTTCAGAAAGCTTTTCATCACTTTTTGCAATATCGCTGTTGTACTCATCAACAGCACGTTGCAGCTGTTTTTGAGTTTTGGTCAGCTCATCGTCGATTCTTGCATATTCCTGCATCTCAGCAAGGAGTGTATCGTTTTTATCACTATCGGTATTCTTTGCGTTCTCTATAACAGAAAGCCTAACCTTGAGCTGCATCTCCTCGGATTCAAGATTTCTCATATCCTCAAATGCAATAGCAATCTCTTTTTCAAGACGGTCGATCTCTTTTTCAAGACGGTCGATTTCTGCCTCTGCATCATCGTGCTCTTTGAACTTCATCTTTGCTTCAAGCTTAATCTGCTCGATTTTAGCAAAGTGATTTTCAATTTCTTTGTTTTCCGCCTCAATACTTGCACGAATCTGTGCCTTTGTATCTCCCGTGGCATCGATCAACGATTGAATATGTAAAGCATCATTCTCGTTTACACGGTATGTGCTCTCAAGTCTGTGGTTTATATCTGTCTGCTCTCTGATCTGCGTAAGCAGCTTTTCCGATTCGTATCTGTTCGCCTGTGAAACCTCCATTAGATGATCTCTCTGAGTTTCATAGGTGGTTATTGCTTCTTCAACGGTTGCAAGCTCAAAAGAGGACTGCTTGTAAAGAGTTTCTACCCTTGCAATATCGTTTCTGTATTTTTCGGTGTCGAAGAACCAAAGCTGAACGTCAACCTTCTTTTTTGTTTCAAGAAGCTCGATGGCACGCTTTGCCTTTTCCGCTTCCTTTTCAAGAGGGCCCACCTGTGCACTGATTTCAACGAAAATATCATTGATACGAGTCATATTATCCTCAGTCTGAGCGAGCTTTCTTTCGCTCTCGGTCTTCTTGTGACGGAATTTTGCAATACCCGATGCATCCTCGAATATGCTTCTTCTATCTTCGCTCTTACGGGATATGATCTCAGCAATCTTACCCTGACCGATAATGGAATAGCCCTCACGTCCGATACCTGTGTTCATAAACAACTCATATATGTCACGAAGACGTACTGCTCTTTTGTTTATAAAATATTCGCTCTCACCCGAACGGTAGTAACGCCTTGTTACTATTACCTCATCATAGGGTGCGTCAAGACGGTTATCAGGATCGGTATTATCAAAGGTTACCGATACCTCCGCAAAGCCCATTGGCTTTCTGGAATCAGCACCGCCGAAGATTACGTCCTCCATCTTACTTCCACGCAGGCTCTTGGAAGAAATTTCGCCAAGTACCCAACGCATAGCATCCGAAATATTTGATTTTCCACTTCCGTTAGGGCCAACGATTACAGTTGCACCGTGTTCAAAAGTGAGCTTGGTTTTGTCGGGGAACGATTTGAACCCCTGCATTTCAAGGGACTTTAAATACAAAGCTTTATCCTCCTTTTTTCGGGATAAATAATAATCAATTAAAATCTATTATTATATTATAACTCAAAAGTTCATTTTTTTCAAGGACTTTTACGTTCTTTATTCCATATTTTTGGTAAATTTTTTGCATATTTTTACGTTTTTGCCCCACCACTTTGGAAATTTCGCCCCTTGGGCAGTAAATCACTGCTTTTTCGGGCTTTTCCGCAGGCATATTTTTTTCAATATACTCGCAAATTTTATCGAGGTAGAGTGCACTCATTGAAAGCTCACCGATTGCAGAATGATTGGCTCCCCCCGCGACGTGTGTTTCATCGGAAAGGTTTTCACCCGACTGCAGTCCCACCCTTATGCAAGGCACGTCATTTTCAACAAAAATCTTGAGTACTTCCTTGGTACGCTCAACGGCATCCTCATTGCTGAGTGCCGAGTAAACTCCGCTTTGCATCATTTCGCACAACTCGGTGTCATAAAACACAACCGTTGGGTAGATTCTTGCACCGTCAGCACCAAGCTCGCATATCCTTTTGGCTGTATAAATCTCTTTTTCAACGGTTGATGAAGGAAGCCCTATCATCATTTGTCCAATAAGTGAAAAGCCACGTGCTTTTATCATTTTACAAGCATTTTCAGCACACTCGGACGTGTGACCGCGTTTGCTTCTTTGCAGCACTTCATCATCCATACTTTGAAGCCCAAGCTCTATTGTGCCAACTGAATATGAGGACAGAATATCAAGGATTTTTTCATCAATGTAATCGGGGCGGGTGGAAAGTCTGATTGACGAAACCCTGCCCTCGTCAATATATGTTTGAGCAAGGGAAAGAAGTGAAGTCATAAGAGAAATATCAATTCCCGTAAACGATCCTCCAAAGAAGGCTATCTCCACATAATCCTCTTGTGTTGTGGTTGCAAGTGCTTCATCAATCTCACTTATCACCCTTGAAATATCAAAGCTCATCCGACCCGGAATTGACTGGTGATTGCAAAAAACGCACATATTCGGGCATCCCATATGGGGTATAAAAATAGGTATATTTATATGTCGCATATAACTTTTTTCTCCTTTCTCATCAATTTTTATCTTGCTGTAAAAAGCAAGAAAGGGAATCGGGCAAAAACACGATTCCAATTCTTATAATTCTTATATTTCACCAAAGAGTGCAAGTGCTTCTCTTGCGGCATTCTGCTCTGCCTCACGCTTGGTATTTCCCTGTCCTCTGCCGATGATGTTTGAATTCATTCTCGCTTCTACAAGGAAAGTTTTGGCGTGATCGGGGCCGCTTGTACCAACAACAACGTATGTAAGAGAATCCACTCCCGATTGCTGAATGATCTGTTGAAGCTCCGACTTATAGTCCTGAACTGTTTTTCCCTGCTCCCAGTATGAAATCTCCTTTTCAAAGAACGGGTAAACAAGTCCTGCAATAAACTCCATTCTGTTTTCTGCACCGTCGAGGTAGATCGCTCCCACAAGTGCTTCAAAGGTGTTTTCAAGCAAGGATTTTCGCTGACGTGCATTATTCTTCTCTTCTCCGTTACCGAGAAAAAGGAATGATCCAAGATCAAAATGCTTTGCGTAAGAGGAAAGTGCATCACGGCACACAATTACGGCACGTCTGCGTGTAAGCTCGCCCTCCGGATAATCGGGATATTTATTAAAGAGATAATTAGCTGCTATAATCGAAAGAACACTGTCGCCGAGGAATTCAAGACGCTCGTTACTCTCTGCGATTTTTCCTCTGAGCTTAAGCTCGTTAGTGTATGAGGAATGCGTAAGAGCAGTTTTAAGATATTCAATATTCTTAAAGGTATATCCGAGCTTAGCTTCAAGCTCGTGCAAATTTGTATTCTGCATTATCTACATTCCTTTCTATTTTTTCATATTTTTGATCACTTCATCTATACTTTCAAGTGCTCTGTTTGAAATGACCTCATTTTTTGCACTCTTGCCGCCCTTTACTCTGTATTCAAGGGGCTTGATAATTCCAAAATTAGCATTCATTGGAACAAATTTTCCCATTGAGCCATTTTGAACGTAGTGTGCCATTGAGCCGATCATCGTGGTGTCGGGGAACACAGTTCCCTCCTCGCCTTTAGCTCTGGCAGCTGCGTTGATACCTGCAACAAGACCACTGCCTGCACTTTCGATATATCCTTCAACACCCGTCATCTGACCGGCAAAAAAGATATTTGGATTCCTTATCATCGAATAATCGTTTTTGAGAAGTCCGGGGGAATTGAGATAGGTATTTCTGTGCATAATTCCGTATCTCAAAAACTCTGCGTTTTCAAGACCCGGAATCATTCTGAATACTCTTCTCTGCTCGGGAAATGTAAGATGAGTCTGGAACCCAACGATGTTATACATCGTTCCCTCTTTATTCTCCTTACGAAGCTGAACAACGGCAAAGGATTCCTTTTGAGTTCTCGGATCAACAAGTCCCACCGGCTTAAGCGGGCCATAACAAAGTGTGTCATATCCGCGCTTTGCCATAACCTCAACGGGCATACAGCCCTCAAACACCTGGAGCTTTTTCTTTTGCTCCTCACGGTCAAATTCTTTAATTTCCGCTTCTTTTGCACCTATAAGCTCAGTATAAAAGGCATCGTATTGCTCACGTGTCATTGGACAGTTTATATAGTCAGCATCGCCCTTATCATAGCGAGATGCAAAGAATGCAACATCCATATTAATGCTCGAAAAATCAACTATGGGTGCGGCAGCATCAAAGAAATGAAGTCCTGAGCATTCAAGCTCTTTTTCGATATATTCAGCCATCTTATCGCTTGTAAGAGGACCTGTGGCGATAATCGTAATCTCATCGGGTGAAACATCGCTCATTTCCGCTTCAATTACCTCGATAAGAGGATGATTTTTTATTTTCTCCGTGATAAATGCAGAGAAAAGCTCTCTGTCAACGGCAAGTGCCGAGCCTGCAGGCACCTTGGTGTTCTCTGCCGCCATCATTATAAGGGAGCCGAGGCGACGCATTTCCTCTTTAAGAAGTCCAACTGCGTTTATCAAGCTGTCGGAGCGCAAGGAATTGGAGCAAACAAGCTCTGCAAATCCTTCGGAGTGATGGGCGGGCGTATATTTGTGCGGCTTCATTTCATAAAGCTTTACCTTTACTCCGCGTTCCGCTATCTGCCACGCCGCTTCACATCCCGCAAGACCTGCACCGTAGACGTTTACTGTTCTTGTATCTGACATTTTATTATTCCTGTTCTACCATTGGCTCAGCGTCCTTTTTAAATCCGCATCCCTTTTCGGCACAGTAAAGAATATTCTTTCCTTTCTTGCGGAACAAGATTTTTCCGCAATCGGGACAGTTCTCTGTTGTGGGCATATCCCAGCTTGAAAAATCGCACTTGGGATAATTTTCACAGCTATAGAACATTGTCTTTTTCTTTCCGTATTTGGTAATTACCTTTGCACCGCAGGTGGGACAAGGAACGTCAAGCTCTTTGGTTTTAGTTTTAATAAATTTACATTCGGGATATTTTGAGCAAGCATAGAAGGTTCCGTATCTACTTGAACGAAGAACCATATCCGAGCCACATTTTTCACACTTGAAGGGTGCGATATCCTCTTTCTTGGGTTCTTTCTTTTCTTCCTTTGCCTTTTCATCATCCTGAGGAGTCAAGGGCTTAGTATTTCTGCACTTGGGGAAGTTGGGACACGCAGCAAATTTGCCGAATTTACCTGTTCTGACCACCATTTTTGCTCCGCATTTTTCGCAAATAATGTCAGTTTCTTCAACGGGGATCTTCATATCCTCAGAACCGATTTTCTTCTCTGCCTTTTCAAGATCCACCTTGAAATCCTTCCAGAAATCAGAAAGCACGTCAAGATATTCCAGCTTTCCGTCCTCAATCTTGTCAAGGTCGGTTTCCATATTTGCAGTAAATTTATAGTCGATTATATCATAGAAGTTCTCTTCCATAATTTTTGTTGTGAGAACTCCGAGCTGTGTGGGTACAAGCACTTTACCCTCACGGCGAACGTAGTTTCTTGCAATGATTGTAGTGATTATGGGGGTATAGGTACTCGGTCTGCCTATTCCCTTTTCCTCAAGGAATTTGATAAGAGATGCTTCAGTATATCTCGGTGCAGCTTCCGTAAAGTGCTTTTCGGGATTCATAGATACCATATTGAGTTTGTCACCGTCCTTAAGCTCGGGAATACGAATATCCTTGATCTCAGCAACTTCGTCGCTTGAAGCTTTTATCTCCTCCGTTGCCTCATAAACAGCCATATAGCCCTGGAATGCAATGCTGTATCCGCTTGCACGGAAGATATATCCGTTATTGATAAAGTCCGCTGTAATTGTATTGAGCTTTGCCGATTGCATCTGTGAGGCCACAAATCTTTCCCAAATAAGCTTATAGAGCTTATACTGATCGGGTGTGAGTGCCTTTCTGATGAGTGCGGGAGTAAGCTCAACCTTTGAAGGTCTGATTGCCTCGTGTGCATCCTGAGCACCCTTGTTCGCCTTAAATTTTCTGGGGGTCTTAGTTGCGTATGCTTCACCGTATTTTTCAACGATAAATGCCTTTGCAGCCGCCTGTGCATCCTCTGAAATTCTAAGGGAGTCTGTTCTCATATATGTGATAATACCCTGCACTCCGCCAAGCTCTGATCCGAGATTTATACCCTCGTAAAGCTCCTGTGCCACTCTCATAGTACGTGCGGACTGGAAGCCGAGCTTATTTGCCGCCTCCTGCTGAAGTGTGGAGGTGGTAAAAGGAGGTGCGGGAAGCTTTTGCTTATCCGACTTTTTTATTCCCTTTACAAGAAAATCACCGTTTTCAATTGCCTTAAGCACCTTGTTTGTATCGTCTTCGCTCGAGAGCTTCAGCTTTCCGTTTTCATCACCGTAAAAACGAACCAAAAAGCTCTTGCCATCATTATTGGAAAGCTCTGCTTCAATAGTCCAGTATTCAACGGGAACGAAGGAATTAATCTCATTTTCTCTCTCAACGATAATTCTTGTGGCAACGGACTGAACTCGTCCCGCTGACAATCCACTCTTAACAGTTTTCCAAAGGAGTGGGCTGATCTTGTAGCCAACAATTCTGTCAAGAATTCTTCTCGTTTGCTGCGAGTTAACAAGATTCATATCAATATTTCTTGGCTCCTTGATTGCCGCCTTTACAACTGTGGGAGTAATCTCGTTAAATCCAACTCTTAAAGTCTTTTCAACGGGAATTCCAAGAACGGTTGCAAGATGCCACGCTATCGCCTCGCCTTCACGGTCAGGGTCGGTTGCCAAAAATACCTTTTTTGCATTCTTTGCTTCTTTTTTTATCTCTTTGATAAGGTCTCCCTTACCTCTGATATTTATATAATGCGCATCAAATCCATTTTCTATATCAACACCAAGTGAGCTTTTCGGGAGATCACGAAGATGTCCTTTTGAAGCCATTACCTTATAATTCGAACCAAGATATTTTTTTATTGGTCCCACCTTTGTGGGAGATTCCACTATAACAAGATTTGCCATATATATTCCTTTCGCTGTTATTCAAATTTACTTTCTTATATACATTCCGCCCGGCAACGAACTAATAAGTCCCTTGATTTCAAGAATTGTCAATGTTGCCATCAATGTACCGATATTATATCCGCCCTTGGCAAGTGTGTCAACCGAGGTCGGCTTATCACAAGGAAGCTCATTAAATATCTTTCTTTGTTCCTCTGTCAAGCCCGCAAGTACACTTTCGTCAACAGTTGATTGCTCTGCGGCTTCAGTTATTATATCGTTTTCTTCTTTTTTCTCTGTTTTATTCGCGTTAATTCGTTTCATTTTTGGTGCAGCATAATAATCGCTGTTTTGCTCAGCATTGTTATTAAGCTGTTCGTTGAGCTTTTTGAGCAAGGATTTGGGTGTTTCCTTCGGCCCTATGCCATAGCAGGTTGCGGATATTCCTATCTCATTTAAAATCTCATTTTCAAAATCAGAGCTGAGCTCTCCCTGACGAAGCTTAACGGGATCAACCAAACGTGAGCGATTTTCAAAGTAGTATTTCAAAATATCTCTTGCACACGTGATGGCGGTGGCTCCGTTTTTGATAAGTGTGTTGGGACCTTCGCTCATCGGTTCTTCAATGCTGCCCGGCAGTGCATAGACAGTTCTTGACTGCTCCACAGCACATTCTGCAGTAATAAGTGCACCGCTCATACGAGGTGCCTCAACCACGAGTGTTCCGTCACTGAGTGCACTTATAATTGCGTTTCGTTCCGGAAAATGATTCTTATATGCAGGCACAGAAGGATGATATGCAGTAAGCACGGCACCGTTTTCGCAGATATATTTTCTTAATTTTCTATGCTGCTTGGGATATACAACATCAATTCCGCAACCGAGAACTGCAATTGTTGTACCGCGTGCTCCAATTGCACCTGCGTGGGCGACACTGTCAATACCGAGTGCCATTCCGCTTACAACAACTACTCCTGCTGAGGCAAGCTCATATGCCAATTTATAGCAGGATCTCATTCCGTATTCCGTCATTTTTCTGGTTCCTACCACGGATATGCAAACTCTGTTGTTGAGATTTGGAAGATGTCCCATATAGTAGAGTATTATCGGGGGCTTCTTCATAGATTTGAGCGATTCGGGATATATGCTGTCACCGTAAGTCATTATACCCACTTTGTTCCATTTGCAGTAATTGAATATTGAGATTGCTTCATCAAGGTCTTTGTCAAGAAGCACTCTTTTTTGGAATTCATTAAGACAGGATACTGTGCTCAATTCGTCTTCATCGGCTTTGTAAATTTCATAGGGCGAATTGCTGAAAAGCTCAAGCAGCTCCTGAAAAACAGAATTCTGATTATTCAGTTTTAAAGATAGCCAGATCCAATAAACCTGATCTGATTTTTTTAACAGATTCAATTCCATATATTCACCAATTAATTTTATATAGCTCCCACATACAAACGGATGCCGCTATTGAAGCATTGAGCGATTCGCTGCCACTCTCCATAGGAATATAAACACACTCGTCACAGGCATTTACCGTTTTCTTTGAAAGTCCGTGTCCTTCGTTGCCGATAAGGATTATATCTCCTTTTCTAAGCTCAAATGAGCCGAGTTTTTTTGCTTCTCTCTCAAGTGCTGCCGCAAAAACGCGGTTACCGTTTTTTCTGAATGACTCTATAGTCCCCGCAATATCATCAACCACAACGATTCTTTGCGTAAACAATGCACCCATTGCCGCACGAACGGTTTTGGGGTTATACAGATCGGCACAATCGGAGCTGATTATAAGTGCGGAAATACCGAACGCCTTTGCTGAACGGAGTATTGTTCCCATATTACCTGCATCGCGAATGCTTTCCAACATCAAAAGCGAGTTTTCCTTCAGGTCGGAAGCAAGAGAATCGAGATCCTCTGCCTTAGTGACATTAGAAAGATTCTCGCACACACTTATTATTCCTTCAGGTGCC
>JAZNWX010000163.1:0-2405 GCA_045593575.1 Eubacteriales bacterium
GGTTCGCAAATTTGACGAAAGGACGTTCCGTGCTTGCACGGGAACTCCTCGGCAAATTTAGTTCGCGTAGCGAACCATCTGGGTGGAATTCATAATGGGTACCCAAACGGGTACCCATTTTTTCAATTATTGCTCATACAAAAGCTCACTGCGTAAGTATATACCGTTACTCACAAAATTTCCTTGACAGAGTAGCTTGTTTATGATAGAATTATTGCAGAATATATCAGAAAAACTCAAAATATATTTTTTAAGGAGCCGTTTATGGAAAGCAACAGATCTTCACTTTCAATTTACCGTGACAAAACCTCAGAGAGTCACTCTTTTGAAGAGATTAAAGAGGCATTTGACAAGTATTTTTCAATATGTCTGAAATTTGATCCTGCAGGATCGCGGTCAAAATTCAAGCTCATAGCCAACATTACCAGAATCAATCCTGACGTTATTGTTCAAAAAATCGACTTTTGCAAGATTTCGAGAGAATCCTTTATCGAGAGAGACCAAATCTTAATTATTAATAAAAACGCGGATGCAGCAGTTTCCAACGAGATTGGAAGAGCTATAGAGGAATCGGGCTTTGTGGAGTCAGCTTATTGCTTTTTCGGTGAAAGCGAGCACGGCTATAAGAGGTGCTATAACCGTATCATTGGCAATATAAGACCATTTATTGTCAAAAAAGCCAATATGCTGAATGACGGCAACCATATTTTAGTCACAGTAAGATCAATCACACGCGCTGACCGTCAAGCAGAAGAAGAATCAGCAGAACAATCCGAATAATATATCAGCCCACCGCACCCTGCGGTGGTCTCTTTATTGCTTCATTTGGGCTCTTAAGTCAAGTTTTACTTGACATACGTGCAGGTTTATATTATAATTAAGCTGAATAAGAATGTAAACTGATAAAGGAACATAAAATAATATGGTTGAACTTTTATCCCCTGCGGGAAATTTCGAAAAAATGAAATCAGCCCTTCTCTACGGAGCCGATGCCGTGTATCTTGCAGGTAACGTTTTCGGTATGAGAAGTGCTGCCGGCAACTTTACAAACAATGAACTTCACGAAGCGGTTGAATATGCCCACGCAAGAGGCAAAAAGGTTTATCTCACGGTAAACACAATGCCCCACGAGCACGAATATTCCGTTCTTCGAGAGTACCTTCTGGCACTCAAGGACTGCCCAATTGACGCGATGATAGTTGCTGACCTTGGAGTTATGGCTACTATTCAGGAATTGCTGCCCGAAATGGAAATTCACGTTTCTACTCAGGCTTCAATTGTCAGTGTGGAAGCTGCTAAAGCGTATATACGCCTTGGTGCAAAGCGTCTTGTTCTTGCACGCGAGCTTACGCTCGGAGAAATAAAGAAAATAAGAGCAGGAATCCCCGACGATATTGAGCTTGAGGCATTCGTTCACGGATCAATGTGTGTGTCATACAGCGGAAGATGTATGCTCTCGCATCACATCACGGGCAGAGATGCCAACCGCGGTGCGTGTGCTCAACCTTGCCGATGGAACTTCACTCTCGTTGAGGAAAAACGTCCCGATTTTCCCATTCCGATCGAGCAAAACGACCTTGGCACATTCATTATGTCCTCAAAGGATATGTGTACAATAGAGCATATTCCGGAGCTTATTGAGGCGGGCATAAAATCCTTTAAAATCGAAGGCAGAATGAAGTCCGCTTACTACACGGCAGTTGTTACAAATGCTTACAGAATGGCGATTGACTCTTATTACAGCAATAAAGAGAACTATGAGTTCGATCCACTTTGGATGCGTGAGCTGGAGTCCGTCAGCCACAGAGAATATTGCACGGGCTTTTATTTCGATTATCCGATGGATAACGCCCAGCTTGCAAGCAACACGGGATATATTCGCGAAAAAGCATATTTTGCGATTGCCTCTGAAATGAACGAAAAGGAAACGGAGATCCAAAAAAGGCTGAACGAAAGCTGCGAGGACGGTGGATATTACCTCTTTATGCAGAAGAATAAATGTAAAATCGGTGATGCCGCGGAAATTATCTCTCCCGGTCAGGTCGGCAAGGAGCTGACAGTAACTGAACTGCGTGACGAAAACGGAAACGAAATTGAATCCGCACCACATCCATTTATGCATTTCTTTGTAAAGGTTCCCTTCTCCGTTAAAGTCGGAGATATTTTAAGAGCAGGAGAATAACGTTTGTTCACTAAATAATAGATTTAAGGAGCAATATGTTTGTTTTTGAACTTATAAAAGCCCTGTTTTTAGGCATAATTGAAGGAATTACCGAATGGCTGCCTATAAGCTCAACGGGACATATCATTTTATTTGATGAATTCTGTCCTATGACCGTCGGCGAGAACCTTCACCCCGATTTTCCATCGGAATTTATGTCGATGTTTGAGGTCGTTATTCAGCT
>JAZNWX010000164.1:0-4421 GCA_045593575.1 Eubacteriales bacterium
AAGCTGCCCTGCAAGATGCAGGGCAGCTTTTTTCAGAAACCGTTTGTATGTCCCGAAAATCGCCAGATAATTTTGCGAATAAGCTCAATGGGAAGGGCGAGCGAGGAGCAGGCAAGGGTGAAAAAAAGCTCACTTGCTGTCAGTGGTGTTGCCCGAAGAAGAGAACCGCCAAAATATATAAATGAGATTTGTATTCCCAAAATCAACAGCATTATCAGAACAAAGGTTGGATTTTTAGTTATTCCGTTGAAAAGATTTATCCTGTCAGTGCGTGAATTTATGCATTGCATAATGCTTAAGAAAATGAAAAGTGCGAAAAAAGCAGAGAGCAGGACTATATTATCTTCACTTTTTCTAAAATGCTGTGTAAAAATCGGTGCTTTTAAAAAGAGGATTGAAAAAATAGCAGAGAAGGTGCCGCAGATAAAAATCTCGTGCATCATATATCCGTTGAGGATCGGTTCGCTTCTGCGTTTGGGCTTTTCCTTCATAATCCACTTCCGCGGAGCTTCGCCTGCGAACGCAAGTCCTCCAAGAGTGTCCATAATCATATTTACCCACAGCATTTGCGATACGGTTATGGGTGTTTCAAAGCCGAAAAACGGTCCAAGCATACACACCATAGCACTTGAAAAATTCATTGTCAGTTGAAATACGAGGAATTTTCTTATGCTTTTGAAAATATTTCTGCCATAAAGAACTGCTTTTACAATTGACGCGAGATTGTTGTCAAGTATAACTATGTCCGATGCTTCCTTTGCCACGTCCGAACCGTTTCCCATAGCAAATCCCACGTCGGCAAGACGGAGTGCCGGGGCATCGTTTATACCGTCACCCGTCATACCAACAACACATTCCTGCGACTGAGAAAGGCGTACAAGGCGACTCTTATCCTGAGGTAAAGCCCGTGCGAGAACGGACAGTCGGGGTAAGACGGACAAGAGCTCCTCATCACTCATTTTCTCAATATCGCTGTGTTCAAGACAAAGGTTTCTTTTGTGAGTAATGATACCCGAGCTTTCAGCTATGCTTTGTGCGGTCAAGAGCCCGTCACCCGTTATCATAACGACGTCAATTCCTGCCCCTTGCAGTGACTCAACGGAAATCTTCGCCTCGCGTCGCAGAGGATCGGAGATCATTACGGCACAGATGAAATTTCCGTTCTCGAGCATAGCGATAACGCGTTTTCCTTCGCTTTGTGCAACAGATATGGAGCGCTCAACGGCAGGACGGTCGAATTTTTTGTCTTTTATATGAGAAATCAGAATTTCAGGTGCCCCCTTTTGATAGAGCTTGCTTTCAAAGCAGGCACTTGACTGCTTGATATTACTGTCAAATGGAACCTTTTCACTGACCTTGGAGTAATCCGGAAGAATATACTTTTTGGCTTTTTCTATCAAAGCTCGCTCGGTGGCGTTCCCTCCAAATACTTTTCGTCCCGATATGCGTGCTGATGAATTATAGACGGAATTTTCGCAAAAAGAAAGGAAAATATCAGGGTGCCTCTTACTCAATTCTTTTGTGCTTGAAATTATCTTTCCATCCGACAAAATGAAACCGTCAACACTCATTTTCCCCCTTGTCAGCGTTCCCGTTTTGTCCGTGAAAAGAATATTCATACTTCCCGCTGCCTCGATTCCTACCGACTTGCGAACAAGCACCATATCGCGAAGCATTCTTTTTACGTTTGAGGACAGTACAACCGCAATCATCATCGGCAAGCCCTCAGGAACTGCCATAATTACCACCGTAAGGCCAAGAGTGATGGAGTGCAGCACTTCACCAACCAAAAATCTGGGATCTCTTACTTTTGAGAGGATAATTTCCCGAATGAACTCGCTTTCAATAAAAATCGACGAAAATAAGCTGAGGAGTGCAATAAGTATCGCCGCACCGTATCCAAGTGCACTTATTTGCTTTGCGAGTTTTGAAAGACGTATTTTCAGCGGACTTTCACGTGTTTCCTCCTGCAATTCCTGAACGATACCGCCAAGAAATGATTTATCTCCCACCCTCAGAACAAGCATTTCTCCCTCGCCGGAGGATACAAGCGAGCCGCAAAGACAGGAATGCTTTGAGTCGGGTGAAAGCTCGTAATTATCGGAGTGCGGAAGATTGAGAATTGGAATTTTATTTATCTCCTTGCTCTCTCCTGTAAGGGCACTTTGATCAAGAGCAATATTGCCCGAAATAAGCACACCGTCGGCTGATATTTTGTCTCCTGCCGCTATGAGAAGGACGTCACCGACAACAATTTCATCCGTGGAAAGTGAAACAATCTGAGAACTTCTACGCACCCTTGCATAAGATTTGGCACTTGCGTTTAGTTTTTCAAATGCTGTGCGTGAGGAATGCTCTGATACGGTTGAGATGGTGGTTGCCAGAAGAATTGCTATAATGATTCCTCCTGTTTCAAACCAATCAATGCTGTGTATTGTGAACAACACGTTCACAGCCAGTGAAATAATCAGCACCTTAATTACAGGATCACCAAGATTTTCTAAAAAAGAGCGAGAAAAGCTTTTGCTCTTTTTCCTTGTCATTTTATTTGATCCGTGCTTTATTCTTGACAGCTCGGCTTGTTCGCTTGTCAGGCCCTTGCTTGCGATTTTTAAAAAATCCGTCATTTTATCCTCCAAAACCTGTTTTTGCTAAATTATATGAGCAAAAATAAGGAAATATAAGTTGACGGCAAGGCGAATTTGTGATAAAATATAAAAGATACAGAGCTAATATGCGATTCTGAAGAAAGGGGTGAAGTCAATGCTGAAAATCGGAAATGCAGAATTAAAGCACGGTATAATGCTTGCACCGATGGCGGGAGCAACCGACCACGCATTCAGAACTGTGTGCCGAGCTTTTGGTGCGGAATATCTCGTTTCTGAAATGGTTTGTGCAAAGGCACTCTGCTATGAGCAGAAAACCAAAAAGAGCTTGACAGCATCTCCCTCTAAAACTGCACCTCTTGCAGCAATTGCAGAGGATGAGCTTCCAATGGCGATACAGATTTTTGGCAGTGAGCCCGAATTTATGGCTGAGGCTGCCCGAATGATAGCAGAGAACAGTTATCGCGGAACGACGAGCAAATGCACCCCAACCGCCATAGATATAAATATGGGTTGTCCCGTTCAAAAGGTTGTTTCCAACGGCGAGGGTTCAGCTCTTCTCAAAAATCCCGAGCTGGCTGCCAGAATTGTTGAAGCTGTTGTTCGCTCGGTTGATATTCCGGTCACGGTTAAAATCCGAATTGGCTGGGATAAGAATTCCATAAACGCAGTTGAGATTGCAAAGCGGCTTGAGGCGGCGGGAGCATCCCTTATCTGCGTACACGGTCGCACAAGGGAGCAGCAATATGCCCCCTATGCTGATTGGACTCAAATCGCAAAAGTAAAAGAGGCGCTGAGTATTCCCGTAATTGGAAACGGTGATATTTTCGAGCCAACAGATGCTATCAAAATGGTAAAAGAAACGGGCTGCGACGGTGTTATGATTGGTCGCGGAGCCCTTGGCAATCCTTGGATATTCGAGAATGTGATCAATCTTTGCAAGGGCAGAGATGTGAGAACAATAACGGTTGACGAAACGGTTGACGTTGCACTGAATCATCTTCGTATGATGATAGATGATAAGGGTGAGCGTGCAGGAATTGCCGAGAGCAGAAAACATCTTGGATGGTATATGAAGGGCATTCGCGGTGCTGCTGAGCTGAGAAATCGCATAAATACAGCTGAGTCCTATGACGAGCTGACTGAGATATTATTTTCGCTGAAGGAGGATTAAAATGAAAAGAATACTTTCATTAATTATGATAATTATAACGTTACTTACGTTGCTGACCGGCTGCTCAATTTTACCCGATGAGCTTAAAACGTGCAAGGTGAAATTCTACGTTGACGGTGAGCTTTATGACACAAAGACCGTTGTTGTTGGCCAATCGGTTGATGCTCCCAAAAATCCTTCGAAGAATAATCAGATTTTTTTGGCTTGGAGTACAGGCGGAATTATTCCGTATGAGTATGATTTTACTTCTAAAGTAATAATGAATATGGAGCTTCACGCATATTTCACCATCGATGCTGTCGGTATGGCGAATATGATAACCAAAGAAACGATAAAAAGCATTGTTACAATAGAGAACAAGTGCTATAATACAACGGTTGGCGGAATTGTTAACGAGTCTGATATGGGAATTTCTCAGGGCTCGGGTGTTGTTGTTGATATTTCCGGTGGATATTGCTATGTTCTGACAAACAACCACGTTGTTAAGAAGGCACAGGGTTATTCAAAGCAGAGCTTCACGGTCGAGGACCCTTGGGGAGAAACCTATGAAGCACAGATATACAAATGTCCGGGAAAAACTCAGTACGCGATGAGCGAGGAGTATGATCTTGCCCTCATATACTTCAGATAAGTCGGGGGCC
>JAZNWX010000165.1:0-3220 GCA_045593575.1 Eubacteriales bacterium
CCCGCTTTTTCAAAAGCGGGAGCCCAGCGGCTTGAGCGATACGCCATTTCTTTTTTGCAAAGCTTTTTTCTTTGTGGCTATACTGCCAAAGAAAAAAGCGTCTAACAAATTTTGATACCAAAGGTCTTTAGCCGCTTTTCTTTGCCATTAGAGGCCCAAAGAAAAGCTAACAAAAGAAATGCCGATTCGCCTACGCGGCGGGCGCCACTACGCGTGGGGCGCCACCTTTGAAAAGGTGGACGAAACAATCGCACAGGCGAGTGCGAACAACTCGCAGATAAATCAAAATTTGAAATACTTGTTTAATTATTTATTACTGAAAATTTCGAGATATTCCTCATAGCAAAGACCTGTCTGGTGAATAACTGATGCAATTTCAACACCAACAAATCGGTAGTGCCACGATTCATAAATATATCCCGTTACGTTTTCCTTGTCCTTGGGATAACGCATAATAAAACCGTATTTCCAAGCGTTTTCCTTAAGCCAGGCAAATGCCTCGGTTTCTTCAAAAACGTCATCTACAGCACCGTGTATCGAGTCGGTTGTGAAGTCCACACAAAGACCTGTTCTGTGCTCACTTACTTCCGGCCTTGCAGAGTATTTGTTCGCCTTAATGGTAGCTTCTTCTCTTGAAAGACCTGCTTCCATCTCGCGTTCAATGTACATGTTGAAAAGCATATCCTGATATGCGTGCGTGCGATATGCACTTTGAACAAGTACGTCAGTAACTCCGTTTGCTGCCATATCATTAAGCATAGCTGTAAGTGCCTGCATCGTTGTTGCGTCAAGATATACTTTTGTACCGTGCTTATATGAGTGAGTGTATTCCTCAGGAATAATCACAAGATTCTGCGGCTCAAATGCCTCGTCTATGGGATTTTCCTTGTTGAGAAGAATGCGGATGTATTCATCACTTGAATTGATATATTCAAGATATTTATTTACATCGGTTGTGTATTCAATTTTGGGGTTCATATCAAAAATATACATAATCTCGTTTGATTTGTTTACTGTTGCGAACTTTTTCCTTGCATCAATTTCAACACCGAAAAGGATTTCTTTTGCACTTTCAAGCGGAATAAGACAATAACCGTTCTTGATTTGTGCATTGGTGGGCAATTCCTTATTTATTCCGTTGATTATTGCGATCTTGCTTTCGTTTTTAAAGATGGCATATGTACCGTTTACTCTGTAGGTAACGGTATAATTATCCTCTTCTTTTTCAAACTCACAATAATCTGCAAGTGCGTTCATATCTATTAGCTGAACGTCATCTGTAAAGCACAGTCTGTTATTGATTCTTTGCTCATAGTCACCGTAAACGTATGCATAGGAGTCCCTGCCCGATGTTTCTATAATCGCAGCACCGAATAAGAGAGTGGACGCGAGCAAAAGTGTGCCGAGTATTAAGGAGATTATTATGATCTTTTCTTTTTTATCGTGTTCTGCTATCTGCTTATAGAATCCCTTTCTGATTTTTGAAAAAGCAGATACTTTATTTATTCTTCGTTCCATAATGTTCCTTTATTTTGTTTCTATCATCATAAAATAGGGGGAAGTGGGCGAATTTACGATCTGTACCTTGGTGCAACACACCTTGAAGCGAGATAGTGTTGAGAGATATTCTGTAATCTCCTTGCCCTCAGCATCACCCTCGGGGTGACCGGGATAAACTGCGATAAGAAGGATCGCATCCTTGCCAAGAAGGTCAATTGCCGCCTCAATCGCAGGGAGCGTTGTCGCTCTCATCGTAGTAATTGACTTATCTCCGCCCGGCAGATAGCCGAGATTGAACATTCCCGCCTTTATTGGCTCACTCACGTAATTCTTAACGTTGTGGTGTGAATCGTGAATGAGGGTGTAATTCTTGGGGCATCCCGATTTTTCAAGGTTTTGACGTGTGGATTCAACTGCACTTGCCTGAATGTCAAAGGCATATACCTTGCCACTCTCACCCACGGTTTTTGAGAGAAACTCTGTGTCGTGTCCGTTGCCCATCGTGAAACCGACTGCAACGTAGCCCTCCTTTACATGCTCGAGTATAAATCTTTTATGTAAATCAAGTAACTCTATCATTATTATTGACGTATCCTTTATATAATTATTGCAAATTCAAAAATAATGTGCTACAATAATTATATAATATTTTATTAATTAAAGCAAGATGTTTTTTGCAGAAATGGAAGAAAAAATGAGTAATTTTTTTAAAGATACAAAAACGGAATACGAAGGTCAACTTCCTTTTGTTCGCGTCGGCTTCAAGGGAGAATATAATCTTGCCAAAACCCTTGATTGCGGTCAGTGCTTCAGATGGGAGAATATCGGGAACGGTGAATGGCTCGGTGTCGCTTTCGGACGTCTTATTTCAATTAAGCAGGATGGGAACGAATTGATAATTTATAACTCAACTGCAAAGGATTTCAATGAAATATGGTGTCACTATTTAGCACTTGACGAGGATTATGACGAAATTGACAGAGAATTGCTTGAAAACTGTCAAAATCCGACCTTTGTAAAGGCTCGGGAGCAAGGCAAGGGCATAAGAATTCTGCATCAGGATGCGTGGGAAACCGTTTGCTCGTTCATCATTTCGCAGAACAATAATATTCCGAGAATAAAGAAGATAATTGACGCACTTTCCTTTGCCCTTGGCAAGCAGATCGATGCGTCTATTATGGAAAATCACGGAGCAAGGGGCAGGGAATTTTACTCATTCCCGACTGCTGATGCAATTTTAAATGCAGGCGAGGACTTTATTTTCTCACTAAAAACGGGATTCCGTGCAAAATACATAATTGATGCTGCGTCAAAATGGTGCGATGGAGAAATAAACGAGGAAGAATTAAAGCGGATTGTTTCGCTTGAAGATGCGATCGCATATCTTTGCAAGGTAAAGGGAATTGGACTCAAAGTGGCATCGTGTGCACTTCTTTTCGGATTTGAAAGACACGATCCATTTCCTGTTGACGTGTGGATGAAGCGAGTGTTGGATAAATATTTTGAAAAGGATTTTAGTCCATCGAGCTTTGGCAGATACGCAGGAGTGGCACAACAGTATTTGTTCGATTTTGAGAGGAATAACGCAGATTAATGAATTTAGGTTTGTCGAGCAGCTTACCCTCGCTCGTTGTCATTCTGGAGGGAACCCAGCCGAGATTCTATCGCTAAATCGCCACGTTTGTCATTCTGGAACGGAGTGATAGAATCTCGTGGCGAT
>JAZNWX010000166.1:0-2813 GCA_045593575.1 Eubacteriales bacterium
GTGCATAGTTCTGGAAAACCATAGCAATATCTCTATCCTTAGCGGGCAATTTTGTAACATCTTTACCATCTATAATAAGAGATCCTGAGGTGATGTCTTCAAGACCTGCAATCATTCTGAGTGTGGTAGATTTTCCACAACCGGAAGGACCTACAAGAACAATGAATTCACCGTCATTGATTTCAATATTGAAATCAAAAACAGCCTGAACATTGTTGTCATAAATTTTGTTTATATTTCTTAAGCTTAAGGAAGCCATAAATGCACACCTTTCTTTATGGAGTGTTATTGATTATTGTTTGCAAGGGATTCTTCGTATTCTCTGAGCATTTTTGTTTTTCTGATTCCGGTGAAAGCTGTTGCAAAGCAAGCAAGGGCAGAGCAACCAAGACAAACACAGGTATAGATAAATTGCTTGTCATCCATTACTCGGGTAATAGCACCGTTGTACAAGTATCTGTAATTATAAGCACTCAACGGAATATTAAAAATTCTGATAACCTGGAATACTCCCAAGGGAATAAAAGCTATACAGTGAGCGAGCTTATAATTCTTAACTCCCTCAGAGAAGAGGAATGACATAAGAAGGAAGAGCAGGTTACAAATTACGGACAAACCGATTGTGAAGGTATGATAAAATTCACCTGCATATTCATTATAACTGTAAACACTGACGAAATAAAGCACGTTAAAGAGAATGGCAATATATGCCTGAGTAGAAGAAGTGGAGTTCTTAGTATAACGCAGACGATCCTTTTTAATATCAATATTGCGTGTCATACGATGATCCCTCCAATTCTGTATTAATAAGTTGTGCTTCTTCTTTCATCAGTTTAATTTTCCAAATTAAATTAAGTATATTGACAGCTGCCACTATGATTAATAGAGCAGAGACTACAAATCCAATATCGAACCAGAATGTTGAATTCTTGTCGATAAAGAGCGTATCGTATTCTTCTGCAAAGATCTTAAGTGCATCAAAGTCAACCGTAGTCTGATACATTTTTTTGTACATAGCTACGTTTATTATGTTCCAAACGGAAACTCCAAGACAAGCTGCAGTAGAAACACCTATTGTAACGAAGTTACCTATGTAATATCTTCTGCGTACATGTGTATTGGTGAGAAACATCGCTACACTGCAAAGAATGAGAATGATGGCTGCTGTTGTAAGATTCTTGTTGAAGCCCTGAACCTCAATAAAGATTTCAGCACCGTCAACCAAAGTGATATGTTTATTATCGTATATGTTTGAGTCATCCTTTAAGGGCATAGTGAATGCGTCGTAAAGGTCTGTTACAAAACCAAGAGAATATATAAATAGAATAACTGATGCTAAAAGTACGATAAAGCAAATCAGTTTTTGAAATTTCATTTGTTTCTTATACATAATTTCATCCATTCTGTCGCGTACTGTCGCGAGACGCGACTTCACGAAATTTTTAATGTTATTAATAAGTATTTTTGGGGGAGAGGGGAGCGAGAGCTCCCCCCTCAATTCAAGTTAAATTAGAAACTAATTTGTTTAGAATTATTTGCCAAGACCGTTGTAGAATGCCTGAAGTCTTGTCCAAGCATCGTTCTTGAGCTTGAGATACTGAGAACCGTTCCAAGTTGTGGAAACTGTGTTGAGCATATCTGCACGTGAAGATGTGCCTTCACCCTTATAACCTTCGCAAATGATGTTTACAAGGAAGTTAACGCCACCCTTGTTAGATGCGAAGTTACCGTTGGATGTAAGTTCTGTGTAGCTACCGAGAGCATTGTTTTCAAGTGCTGTTGTAGGAAGAACTGTGGGAACGGATGTGTACCAAGGATTGGATGTAAGAGCAAGCTCGGGGTGCTTGATTGTTCCAAGAGCGATAGCTCTGGAGATCTTAGCAGCGCCTTCTTTACCAACAATGTGTGTGCACTGATATTCGAAGGACTGGCTCTTTACGAATGAAAGAGTTGAGCCGAGGTAGAAACGAGCATAGTTGGTGTAGTTACCGTCTGCCTTTTCCCAAAGCTCTTCGTATGTAGCGTCAGCGATAACGGGCCATTCCTGACCGTTAAAGTTGAACATTACCATGTTACCCTGATCGTCGTGCTTAATGAAAGCATCGGGACCGTAGGACATAAGAATCTGACCTTCTCTGCTGTATGCATAGTCGATGAGAGCAAGTGCCTTTTCAAGCTTAGCAGCGTCATCGCCGATACCAGCCTTAGAAAGAGCCCAACCATCTGTCTTAACAGATCTCCAAGACTCTGTAAATCTCATGTAGGATTCGTTTACACCGTCATTCCAAAGAGCAACGGGAACCATAACTGCCATGTATTTTTCGCCATCCTGAAGTTTTGTTTCGTTGTAAGCTGTCTGTGTCTGGTTGTAGTCATAGTGCATGAAACCAGCATCGTTCTGAAGCATTGTAGCTGTATCTGTATCCTGAACAAGAACGAAGGAAGAGGAGATGAGTCCTTCATCAGCCATAGCGTTCATTCTTTCAAGAGCGATGTATGTAGCTTCTTCCTGACGAGCATCGTGAAGCTTGCCATCGTTACCTACATAGAGGTAATCCTGACGGGATTCAAGACCACGTACGCCGAAGAGTGTTCCTGCAAAACGGAACATATCAACACGTCTCTGGTTGTTGTCATCTTCACGAGAGAAGAGACCTTCAACAGAATCGCCACCGTTAAGTGTCTGGGGGTTAGCAACTACGCAACGAAGAAGAGCAACAAGCTCGTCTGCGTCCCAAGCAGCATCCTGACCGATGAAGAGGTCAGCTCTGTTTGTGCCGTAGTGTCCGTTGTAAGCTTCATCGATGTATTTA
>JAZNWX010000167.1:0-4737 GCA_045593575.1 Eubacteriales bacterium
ATACTACATTTTTTCAACTTTGTCAACAATTTTTATGAATTTTTTGAAAATATTTTCATAAATGTCAATAATTTTATTGGTATTTTACATTTGTCAACCCCAATAACGTTGGAAATGTCAAAAAGCAGGGTGCAAATTACACCCTGCTTTTCTTCATTATATTATTTTATATGATTATTCCCAATTACCGTCCTTTATGTATTGTGCAAGCAAATCGCGTGCAAAGGTGGTTTCGTCATACTTTTCTATGGGTGTGCATTTTGCCCAGGCATAGAGTGCTGTCCAGCTATCTGCTATGATATAGTATGTCTGATTATCATTAATCTGTGATGTACTGATCTTTGAATAAACATAATAATCGCCGTTATTGATAAACTTGCTCTTAAGGTCGCTGCCCTTTATCGAGCAGAGATACAGTGCGTTATCAAAAGGAAGGAGCATCTGTAAATCACCGTACTTCACGTATCCCGAAGACAGGTCGTACGGACTTCTTGTGTTAATGCTTCCACCGGCAAGCACAATATCGTATTCCTCACCCCATTTAGCAATTCCCGCTTCATAATAAAGTCGAGCAACGGTACTTCCTATGGTTGAGCTTGAACGGAATGACGAATTATAGCCGAGATTTTCGTAAATCCAGCTGATTTCACTCCAATACTTATTTATGAGATCATCAATCGCAGGAGAGCCCTCAAGCGAACTACAACTCGAATGCTGAACGTAATTCGTAGTAATAAATTCGATGTTCCCGTTAGCAAAGTTAACTTCAACCTCGACGTGAGTCATTCCCTTACTGTTATCGCCACCGCCCTGAAGATGCGGTACGTTATAGTCATCCCTGAAAATATAGTAACTGTGGCTGTGTCCCTCAAACACGAGGTCAACGTAACCGCCGCTTGAAAGCGAGTCGTCATAGTAACCGTCGGTTGTGAGATCTCTATAGGTTGTTCCGTCGTGAAGCAGATAAACAATTATATCTGCTCCCTCGCCCCTGAGCTTTTCGCTTTCAGCTTTTACAAGATTTGTAAGTTCATTTCCAACCTTAAAATGAATGCCCTTGGTCATCTCGCTGAGAATGGAGCTGTAGCAATCTCCGATTGCACCGATAATACCGATTTTGCATCCGCCTCGCTCAATCATAACGGAGGCATCGCAGTAATCAACTCTTTTTCCTGTTGCATCATCATAAATATTGATAGCAAGGAAAGGAAATTCTGCCAATTCTTCATTCGCTCTGATGGCATCCTGTCCCCAGTCAAATTCGTGATTGCCGAGAGCCATTGCCTCAAATCCGAGATAATTCATCCAATCGGTAATGATTTTGCCGTGAGTCGCATTGGATGCACTGCCGCCCTGCCACATATCACCGCTTGACAAGAAAATGGTATGCTCATCAACGCCCACTCTGTTTTCAAGGTAGGTGGTCAACTCGTCAATACCGGGTTGACTGTCCGTATCCTCCAATTTCCCGTGAAGATCGTTAAAATTGTAAAAGTCAAGAGTTTCAACAACATCAATACTGCAATTATCACAATAACCGTCATTATCAACGTCATAATGCTCGTCATCGGGGTTGACGTTCCCGCCCCCTGTAGTTCCGCTTGGTTTGGTTGGAGTTGTCGGTCTTGCAGAAGATGAGCCGGATGCACTTGTTGAGCTTCCGTCCTGCTGTGTTGTATTGTTCGGATATGAACCGGTAAGTCCCACATCCTCACCAAAGCAGGCAAAGAGAGAGCTTGCAAGCAAAGCAACAAGCAACAAAAATGACAGCAATTTAAACATGAATCTGTTGGTCATAAAAATACCTCTATTTCTTTATTTTTTCCCAATATTCCTTAGCGGCACGTTCCGTTTTGTTCTCGCCGTAAGCATAATATTTCTTGTTTTTTATATCTTCCGGAAGATATTGCTGCTTTACATAATGATTGTCAAAAATATGTGGATATTTGTATCCGTTATACAGAGGTGAACGCAAATGCTCGGGAATATCCTTACCAAGTCCCGACTCAACGTCGGCCTTAGCCGCAAAATATGCATCATGTGCTGAATTTGATTTTGGACTTGTTGCAAGCATTACCGCGGCATTTGACAAAGGAATCGCCGCCTCCGGCATACCAAGCTCACGTGCCGAGTCACAGCACGCCTTGGTAATAGCTGCAGCCATCGGATATGCAAGTCCTATATCCTCACTCGCAATAACCTGCAGACGCCTGCAAACCGAGAGAAGCTCACCGCAATGAAGCAGCTTTGCCAGATAGAATACAGCTGCATCAGGATCGGAGCCCCTTATTGATTTCTGCAAGCAGGACAGCAAATCAAAATGTGCGTCATCGGAAAAGTTATCAACGGGTATGTGAAGTGTTTTAACAAGGTCGGAGTCAATCGTACCGTCACAAGCATAGTAAGAGCCCTCAAGCAAATTGATTGCGTGACGCACGTCACCACCCGAGCACTGTGCAATATATTCAAGAGTTTCTTCACTTGCAAAAACCGATGTTTCATCCCTCTCATTAAGGAATTTCAATGCTCTTTCAAGTGCTTTTGCAAGCTCACGCTTTTCAACAGGCTTAAATTCAAACAAGGTTGAACGGGATATAATGGCATTATATATATAAAAATGAGGATTTTCGGTCGTGGAGGCAATAAGAGTAACTCTGCCGTCCTCCATATATTCAAGAAGTGCTTGCTGTTGCTTGCGATTGAAATACTGTATCTCGTCTATGTAGAGAAGAATTCCGCCGAAGCCGAAAACATTATTGGTTTGTGCAATAATATCCTTAACATCAGAAAGGGTAGCACTTGTGGCATTGATCCTGTAAAAATCCATTCCCGACTGCTTTGCAATAATACTTGCAGCGGTGGTCTTTCCCGTGCCGGGAGGGCCGAAGAATATCATATTACTCATTCTTCCCTTTTCCATCATTTTTCGCAAAATACCGCGTTCGCCAAAAAGATGCTTCTGTCCGACTATATCGTCAAAGGTCTGCGGACGCAAAATATCCGCAAGGACTTCGTTTTTATTTGCCATAGTATCACCTCGCATACACATTCATTATATCAAATATGCAGAATATTGTCAATATGGTAAATCCAGTCTTTTCTTCCTTTTATTGTGGGTTGAAAGTGCCTGCGATTTTTGATAAAATAAATACGCAGAGGAAATCATCATCCGCTGTAAAAAGGAAAGGAGAATAAAAAACAAAGAAAGGACAATTCATTATGACAAAAAGAACCAAACTTCTCAGTATTTTGTCGCTCTTGCTTATAGGTCTTATGATGATGCCAATAAGCACAACATTTGCGGCAGAAAAAACTGATTATGAGCAAATTCCCCTCTATCTTGAGGGAAAGGAGATCATAAGCGGCGAGGCTCTTCTTATCGATTCCATCACCTACGTTCCCCTTCGCCGACTTTCTGAGAGTGCCAAAAATTGCACCATAAGATATGACGACAGTACAAAAACAGCCACCGTGAAATATGACGGTCTGACAATAAACGTCACAACGGGCAAGCGTTACATATCCGTCAACGGAAGATATTTTTACGGCATTGGCGAGGTCAAAAATATAAACGGGTCTCTTTATGTTCCAATTCGTCCCATAGCAAGAGCACTTCACCTTGAGGTGAAATGGAACGAAAGCACTCGCTCAGTAAATCTCACCAAAGCGAAGTGGACACTTGAGGACGCTGAAAGCTATTACAACGCAGATGAGCTTTATTGGCTCTCACGAATAATCGAAGCAGAGGCTGCCGGAGAGATTCTCGAGGGTAAAATTGCGGTCGGCAACGTGGTGCTTAACCGTGTAAAAAGTAAGCAATATCCAAACAGCATATATGGCGTAATCTTCGATTTCAAACACGGAATACAGTTCACTCCCGCCTATACGGGAACCATATATAATAAGCCGAGCAGCGAAAGCATAATCGCAGCCAAAATGTGCCTTGAGGGATATGAAATAGTCCCGGGCGTACTTTTTTTCTTTAACCCAAGAATTGCAACAAGCAATTGGATTAGCAAAAACCGTCCGTTTGCCGCAAGGATCGGACTCCACGATTTCTATTATTAATACAAATTTGCTCATAATCAACATCCCCCAAGCGTTTACCGCTTGGGGGATGAATTTATGTATATTTATTCGGTTGTTTCTTCAACATCGTCTTCCTTATTTAAGGGGAGTGAGACTTCTTCGCTACTAACAAAGGCTTAGAATTCAGTAGTTGAAAGTGTTACAGTGTCTCCTGATTTTTTGTAATATATTACGCAAAAGCCCAATGTTTCGATCTCGGGATTTTTTTCAATTATGTTGGCAGCACGAACGGCAAATGTCACATATCCGGTTTCGTTTTTAAACAATTCCGACGGGATTGTAGGCATCTCGGAATGATTATATACAATTTCTAAAAGTCCTTGATCCATATGTCTGATAAATTCAACTGAGTACTTTTCAGAAATCAAATGTTCTTCTACTTTTTTGATCAAAACAGTATCATTATCTTCGTTACAGAACCCTAGTTCAAAAGTCGGGAAACTAAAATAATCTTTCAATGTTATGTCAATTTCGGGTGAATAATTGGTTCCATAAGAAAATATCAAGGTTACGTCGTTAATATCAAATTCTTTTTTATCACTTTTATAGGCACAATCTACAATCGTTCCCTCTCCTCTGTCAGGGACATAAAAGCCATATTCCAATCCATTAATCTCGTTCGAGTTGTCCTCGAAAAACATCAGTTGA